>CAYGOG010000084.1:0-5006 GCA_964351415.1 uncultured bacterium
CTGCAGGTGTGGAAGGGGGGGCTATCGAGCCATGGAGCTGCGGTGGGGATTGTGGTGGGGCTGTTTTGGCTGGCCAGGAGGGAGAAGGGGTGGGGCTTGAGCGGCTGGAAGTTGCTCGATTTGGTGGTGGTGCCAGCGGGGCTCGTGGGAGCGTTGATTCGGTTGGGCAACTTCATCAACCAGGAGATTGTGGGGACGCCGACGGACATGCCGTGGGGGGTGGTGTTTCTGCATCCGATGGATGGGAGCGCTGTTGTGCCGCGCCATCCGGTGCAGCTGTACGAGTCAATTTTTTACTTGGCGGTTTTTGGGGCCATGTGGGGGCTGAGTCGAAGGCGGGGATGGTTGGTGCCTGAAGGCAGGCTGCTGGGGCTGTTTCTGGCCTTGGTATTTGGCTTTCGGGTGGTGGCGGAAAGCTGGAAGGTGGAGCAGAGCGCCTTTGGGATGGGCGCTCTTACGATGGGGCAATGGCTCAGCTTCCCGATCTGTGCAGTGGGGCTGTGGCTCTTCTTACGAAAGAGCCGCAATGCAAGAAATTTCTAGGGGGGAGTCGAGCGGCAGGCGGGCCACTTGGACGGTGGCGCGGCTGGGCTGGATGGCTGAGGTGAAGCGGGTCGCGTAGGCGTCGTTCACCGCGGAGAAGTCGTTGAGGTCGCGCAGGTAGATTGTGACGGAGACCACGTGGTCGAGGGTCATGTGCGCTGCGGCGAGGATGGCGGCGATGTGGTCGAGCGTTTGATGCGTTTGGGCGCCAATTCCCCCTTCCACGAGCTTGCCGGTCGCCGTATCGCGGGGCAGTTGACCGGAGACGAAGAGGAGGTTTCCAGCTTTAACCGCTTGAGAGTAAGGGCCGATTGCGGCTGGGGCCTGAGGCGAAGAGATTTTTTGTTTCACACTTGATCCTATCGTGGGGAGAGATGATAATGATATCTGTTGGAGGTTTTTCATGAGCAATATGTTTTTTATCGCCGGCCACTTGGGATCCGATCCCGAAGTGCGCGTCACCCCGTCAAATGTCAAAGTGACCTCGTTTCGGGTCGCCGTCAATTCCCGCAAAGGGCAAACCGAACAGACGATCTGGGTGCGCGTCACCATTTGGGGGACCCAATTTGAGAAGATGATCCCCCACTTTAAGAAGGGGAGCTCAATTATGGTGTGGGGCGAACTGCGCAAACCGGAGATTTACACCGACCGCGAGGGAAAACCGCAGGTAACGCTCGAAATGTGGGCCTCTCAAATCAGCTTTAGCCCCTTTGGCCGCAGCGAGAAGAGCGGAGAGAGCGCAGCTCATCCTCCCGCAGCTGCCCCATTTGGACAGACACCCGATACCTCGAAGCCCTCCGGACAAACCTTTGACGATGAAGTGCCGTTCTGATGAAAATCGACCTGATCTCTTCTGCTGCGCAGCGGCCCGCCGCTGATATTGCCATCCTCCCGTTTTGGGAGGGGCCCCATGAAGCGGCCGATCTGACGCCTTGGCGCGAGCAGATTTTGCCGACGCTGGAGTTGGGCGATTTTAAGGGAAAGCACGCCGAGGCGCTTTGGATTACCGGGCGCGGCAAGGAGCCGCGCATTTTACTGCTCGGGTTGGGCAAGCCGGAAGCTCTGACGGTGGAATGCTTGCGCAAAGTAGCCGCCGGCGTCGTGAAGCTGAAGCGGGGCACCAAGGCCAACTGGCTCCTTCCCGACTTCAAGGCGTTGCCGCGCGAGGCGGCGCTGCAGGGGGTATTCGAGGGGTTGCTGCTGACCGCCTACACCTACACCACCTATAAAAAAGCCGATCCGATGGTGACCTCTGTCGCGCTGATCGGCGCCGGCCCCCAGGCAAAAGGGATCTTGGATCACGTGACGGCGATTGTGCGCGGGGTCGACTTTGTGCGCGATCTTGTCAACGGCAACGCCGATGAGGTGACGCCGGAGCACCTGGCCAAACAGGCGACGGCGCTCGGCAAAAAAACCTTGAAAACCACCCTCTTCAACCGGAAGCGGCTCGAAGAAAAGGGGTTTGGCCTGATTACGGCCGTGGGGCGCGCGGCCGAGGTGGAGCCCTACTTAATTCAGGTGGACTACTCGGGCAATCCGCGCAGCAAAGAGCGGATTGTGCTGGTGGGCAAAGGGGTCACCTATGATACGGGCGGCCTGTCGCTCAAACCCACCGACTCGATGCTCACCATGAAGTGCGACATGGCGGGGGGCGCGACCGTGCTCGGCGCCATTCAAGTAGTCGCCGATCTGGGGCTGAAAGTCAATGTCACAGCGCTGGTGCCGACAGCGGAAAACGCCATCGGCTCGGGCAGCTACAAGTTGGGCGACGTGTACCGCGCATACAACGGCAAGACGGTTGAGATCAACAACACCGATGCCGAAGGGCGACTCTTGCTCGCCGATGCGCTTGCGTATGCGGTGAAAGAACTCAAACCGTCGCTGATTGTCGACCTCGCAACGCTCACCGGCGCTGCCGTGGTGGCGCTTGGCGAGGACATCGCCGCCCTTTTTACGGCGCACGAGAGCCTCTCGAGCGCCTTGCTCGCCGCAAGCGAGACGACGGGAGAGCCCCTCTGCCGCCTGCCGCTCTGGGACAGCTACCTCGAGTCGTTTAAGTCGGAGATTGCCGATCTCGTCAACTCGGGGGGCCGCGAAGCGGGCGCTGTGAAAGCGGCTCTCTTCCTCCAAGAATTTGTGGGCAAAGAGATCCCGTGGGCGCACCTCGACATCGCGGGGCCCGCATATCTGACCAAGCCGAAGCACTACCACTCCACCCGCGCGACTGGTTACGGCGTGCGCCTCCTCGTCGACCTGATTGCGAGGCAAGGTTCATAATGTGGGTGGCAGATGACTCAGAGCGGCTCCTCTCGTTCCTCCAACAGCGCATACCCCGCACCGTGTCGGGTAAGGCGCTGAAGAAAGCCCTTGAGTCCAATATCTGCCGTGTCAACGGCCGCATCGAGCGGTTTGCCTCGCGCCGCCTCAACCGCGGCGACCGGGTCGAGCTGATCGGCACTCTGCAGCGGGAGCGGCAGCCGCTCCGAATCCTCTGGGAAGACGCCCATGCCGCCCTCGTCGATAAACCGGCCGGTTGGGTGTGTGAAGAGGGCAAATTCCCCTATGCCCTTGCCCATCGCCTCGACAAAGAGACAAGTGGCGCCCTTCTCCTCGCCAAAGGGGATCCGGTGCCGTTTCAAGATCTCTTCCGCAACGGCGCCATCCAAAAAGAGTACTGGGCGCTCGTCGACGGCCTGCTCGAGGGCTCCGGCGAGTATAAAAGCCGCCTCGTCCGCAAGAAAATGTTTGAGGGGCAAACGATCTGGGGCTCCTCGCCCCACTCGGGTCTTGCCGCCCACACCCGCTGGCAAACGCTTCGCACCGGCCCCGACGCCACCCTGATTTCGTGCGAGCCGGTGACCGGCCGCACCCACCAAATCCGCGTCCATCTCGCGGAAGCGGGCCACCCGCTCCTCGTCGACCGGCAATACGCGCGCCACTTTCGCTCCAAAATCTGGGCCCCGCGCCCCCTCCTCCACTCGCGCCGCCTCGCCTTCACCCATCCGATCACGGGCGAGTCGATCGCGATTGAAGCCCCCCTTCCCCCAGACTTTGAATCGTGCCTCGCCTTCTAATCGTCAAGCTCTCTTCCCTCGGCGACATCGCACAAGTGCTCCCGCTTCTCGACGCCCTCCACGCAGCCGTGCCGTTTGCCCGTATCGACTGGGCCTGCGAAGAGGAATTTGCGCCGCTGCTCCGCACACAACCGGGCATTCACCACATCCACGCATTCCCCATCCGACGCCTGCGCAAAACAGGGCGCGGCTGGAAAGCGCTCTTCAACGCGTTCCGCTCGTTGCGCCATGTCGAGTACGACACCGTCTTTGACCTGCAGGGCAATTGTAAGTCGGCGCTCATCACCTACCTCGCCCGCGCACAGCGCAAAATTGGCTTCGGCCCCCAATCTGCCCGCGAGCGGCCCAATACCTGGGTGACCACGCACCACGTCGAAGTGCCCCGCTCCGCCCCCATCCGCGCGCAATACCTTTCCCTGATTCAATCCCACTTTCCCCACACGCAATACATCCCATCCCAAGCCACGCGCCCCCTCAACCTCACTCCGCGCATTCTCGTCTGTCCCGGCACCACCTGGAAAACCAAGCAGCTCCCCCTCGATCGATGGCGCGCGATCCTCGCGCAACATGCGCCGGCCGCCTTTCTCTACATCTGGGGAACCGAATCGGAAAAACAGACCTGTCTGGCGCTCCAAGCGACCGCCGGCGGCACCCTGGTCGACAAACTCACATTGCCAGCGCTCTACCAACTCATACGCGCCTCCGACCGGGTGCTCGCCGTCGACTCAGGGCTTCTCCACCTCGCAGCCGCCGCAGGTACCCCCACGACAAGCTACTTCGGCCCCACCCTTGCCTCAGTCTTTGCCCCACAGGGGGCACTCCACCTCTCGCACCAGGGCACCTGCCCCTACGGCCTCACCTTCGACAAACAGTGCCCCCGCCTCCGCACCTGCCCCACAGGGGCGTGCATGCTCTAATCGGCTGCAAATCGCAGCTTTTCTGATACAAACGAGTTGAGACTCATCCCCACTGTTTTCGCTTGGAAAGCAAGTTTTGCGTGGAGCTCGGGTGGAACGCGGAGGTTGAAGGTTCCGGAAAATGTGCGTTCAGGCTTTTCACCGCGCTCCTTACACCAATTCAGATAGTCATCCACCGAATCCTGAAACGCTTGTTCCAGCTCGTCCACGCTTTTACCTTGAAATGTGATGATATCGCGGAGCCCCATGACTTCTCCGTGGAAGATCTTCGCCTCATCATCATATTCAACGTGTCCCATATACCCCTTGTACTTCATCATGACCGACGCTTCTCCTTAAAGATGATCTCTGCATTCTCCAGAAATTTTCGTAAAGAGACCAACGCTCCTTTATCCAATTCTTTTTGAGGGTGGGGTTTATACCGCTATTAGCTGAAAAGTAGCCTGTTGGGCGGCGCCAAAACCTCGGGGTT
>CAYGOG010000085.1:0-4989 GCA_964351415.1 uncultured bacterium
TTTTAATATTAACCCTAAAACTCATTGGCTTGCGTCCCCATTTCCGCTATCCTAAGGCCATGAACGCTCTCCTGCGCACCCTCTCGGCCCCCCTGGGGAGCCTTGCCCTAATGATGCTCGGGTGCGGCCTCCTCTCCACGTTTATCTCGGTGCGCCTCGAGCTGGAGGGGTACCCCCCCGATGTGATCGGCTTCCTCACCTCGGCTTTCTACCTGGGGGCGCTCGCCGGCAGCTATAAGTCGGACCGGTGGATCGGCCGCCTCGGCCACATCCGCTCGCTACTCCTTGTCACTCTGTCACTTGTGACACTCATCCTCCTCCAATCGCTCTGGTTTAACCCTTGGTACTGGGCCTTCATCCGCGCCCTCTCGGGCTACACCGTCGGCGCCCTCTATGTAGCCATCGAGAGCTGGCTCCTGATTGCGAGCGCCCGCGAGCAGAGGGGGCAAGCGCTCTCCCTCTACCTCGCCATCCTCTACGGCTCCCTCTCGGTCGGCCAGTTTTTCCTCGACTGGGTAGACCCCCGCTCCAACACCCCATTTTGGATCGCCGCCACCCTCGGCTCCCTCTCCCTCATTCCCCTCCTGCGCAACAAAAGCTCGGTTGCCATGCAGCAAGAGCCCATTCCCCTCAACTTGCGCCAGATCTTCCGCATCTCGCCGATCGGCTTTATGGGAGGCATCATCGCCGGCATGCTCCTCGCCACCATTTACGGCCTGGTCCCCTACTACGGCGTCAAAATCGGCCTCACCACCTCCGAGACCTCCACGCTCATGGCCTCTCTGATCTTCGGCGGCCTCTGCCTCCAGTGGCCGATGGGGCGCTTGGCTGACCGCACCTGCCGCCGCAAAACCCTGGCGCTCGCCTCCTTCCTCACTTCCGTCTTTGCCGTGGCGATTGCGCCCACCGGCAATGTATCCTTCCCGCTTCTCCTTGGCCTCGTCTGGATCTTTGGGGGCGTCTCCTTCACCCTCTATCCCCTCAGCATGGGTTTTGCGACGCAAAAAGTCTCAGAAGAACATCTCATCGCCGCAGCCGGTGGTTTCGTTCTCTCGTGGGGGATCGGCGCAATCCTAGGCCCCGTCGGAGCGGGCTACTTCATGGAATGGTTTGGGACGGGGAGCCTGTTTACCTTTCTAGCGCTCATCTCGGGAAGCCTCGGCCTCCTCGCCCTCAAAAGCAAAGCCTAAATTTCAGTGTTTGACATCAATGCGTTAAATGGCATAAAATTTCGCCCCCATATCCCAAATATGTGGGTATTTTTATGGCTGCTGATCCACTATCTATCGCTATAGGTGCGACCACTTCGGTCATTGCCTCCCATCTTGTCTCAGGACTGCTTGCCAGTTGGGGACATCCTGCAGATTCTTTGGCCAGATATCACGCCATTGCAACGGCAGAATTTGCGCGCATTGCAGAGACCTGCGTGCGTACCGGATTCCTGGCAGAAAATTGCCGCCACCTGGCAGCTCTTCACGATCGGGCCCTAACTTATTTGCAAGAAGGGGGGAAGGACAAAGCTCACGACATTGTCAATGAAATGCACTCGGAGTGGCACGCCACTGTTGAAACTGGATTTTTAGAGAGACCCGATATCGACTGGAGGGTCAAGCAAGAGGCTCTGAAGCTTTTTCGGTGCATTGCAGTGCTCGACCTCTACGTCCAGGACAAAGTCGGAAACAGTAGACTCTTTCGCAGAAATGCCGATCGATATCATGGGCACCTGATGAAGTTCCTCGCCTGCTTTGAGGAGGTCAACAGAACCCGAGTGGCTCGACGCGCCTTTGACACAGCCGAGGGCAATCACCTGGTGGACATCGGATACCTGCAATACCGGGACACAGGGGGTTATACCTACCGCGAAGACGACGCAAGTCTTGTCAAATTCGACGAATTGCTGCAAGCCCGAGATGACAAGGAAAGCCCTCCCCCTGCCTATCCCCTTCCCACAGGTGATTACGGATACGGCAAACTCAAGATCCAGCTTTACCTAGACATGGGGCGTGTTTCTTCTTCCTCTCTCTCGCGTTACTCTGCCCCTAGTCCTGTGTTTGAACACGTCTCCATCCCACAAAAAGAGCTCGACCTGATCGGCCTCGAACGGCAACGGACACTGGAGCCCGCTCTCTTTAATTGTATGATCGAGCAGGCACACCGTTTGACAGGCGCCGCCGCATTTCCCACGTTTTCCTATCGATTTTTGGAGGATGATCGGGGCCTTGTCGTAGGCATGTACGTCCTGAAAAAAGAGAGCTGCGAATTTCGAAGTGTCCCCCTTCACGAGACTGTGGGGAGTCCTGAAGAGAGGTTTCGCAAGGCTCACAGCTATGCCATTCGAGATCCCGCCTTCGGAAGCGCCCTGCCCACATTTTGCGAAACGGGACTGCACCTGATCCGAGCTGGGGCTATGACACGAGTGGACGTCCCCAGCGATAAACTCCTTCCCATCACCACTCTCCAGTCCCACTTTCGAGCTGCCGATGCCTATGTCAAGAAACCGGAGCTTCGCGCAACTTACGGTGCTGCCTTCCCCATTCTCTCCCACAGAAGAGAGGGTCACGAAATTGTACTCATCCGAAAAGAGGATGTAGAATACCGGGAAGTTCCCGTTGTCGATCTGCTACGGGGGTTCACATGGCTGCGGGGATAATCAAAAGGTATCAAGGAGTTATCGACGCGAATCTGCAACTGTCCCCCCATGCGGTCGTCCCCTGGGTCACCACGCCCCTCTCAGCGGAAGACCGTGCATGGCTCAGCCACCACACGCCTCGGGATCTTGCGTCCGCTCCAGAATCCACCTGGCAGTCCCTCGTCGAGGACATAGCAGTCCAGGTGATCAGCGGAGTGGCCGTTTCCGCCCTACAGGCAAAAATCACCGCATGGAAAGGCGCCAGCTCAGCCGCTCCAGGTCCTACAGAACCCAAGCCTGCATCAGCAGAAGCGGCCGCAGCCTTTCCCGAATTCATAGAGCCTGGGCTCATATCAACCGAATTTGAACTGCCCTCTCTTTCAGAGCGGTTTGCCGAAGAGCTCACCTTGACTGTGCTGCCTCCTGAGGTACGAGGTAGAGAAGTGCGCCATGAGTTTTCTCTTGTACGTGGTGGAGAAGTGCGCCAAGTGCTTAAAGAGACACTCACCCCCCTCATTCAGTCTCACCTTGAACGCCGAGTAGAAACTGCAATCCGGCGCCACCTCCCCAGCAGGATTCAATTAGAGTCCCTCATCGTCCGTGTTGACGCAAGAATTGCAGCATCAGCTCATCGAGTGACCTTGACACCTCGCACGCTCAAAGCGCTTGACCGCGAGACAAGACAGAGAATGTTGCGCACAGCCAAACGAGAGATCCAAATCCTTCAGGCTGCAACTCGAGCTGCCACCTCCATCACGATTGGAGCGGGAGTCGACATTGCTGGGGGTGCGCGTGTCGATGAAGCAGTCGTCGGAGCGGCGGGATCAGCAGCCATAGAAAGCGCTCTTGATGCGCTGATGCACACCGCGGGTAAAGCGATCGGAACCTATGCCCCCAAGATCGGGGAAACCCTCCTCAAATACGGTTCTTCTTGTGTGAGCGTGGCCATGCTTTTGCTAGAAAGCGACTCTCTTGGGGAACCCCCAGAAATGATGGATCCCCCCATTGTTAGAGACTAACCATCTAGGGGGCGATATGGTGACTGTGCTTTTTCATCTGCAGGTGGTTGAGTACAAACGCCCCTCCCGTACAGACGGCTGAGCCAAAGAGGTACCCTTCCACCGTGCTCACGCGAATCCCCAGCGGGAAAAACTTCAGCACCGCAAATGCGACGAAGTTCACACCCAGCGCAATCAGCGCCAGCCGCGATGTGGAAGGCGCGCTGTCGATCCACTTTGTAATCAGCAAGAGAAGCGAGTTCACCGCACCCAATCCTACTGCAAACAGCAGATCATTTCCCAACTGCGGCAGCCGCTTCATTTCCATCACGTCGAGCCCTGGCAAGAGGTGCAGCGCAAAGTAGACAACAAGGAAGTTGTGGAAGAAATTTTTTAGGTACAACATGCCTCTATTTCATAACAGGTGTTACAATATCTGGGCAATGAAATGGATTTGGGTTTTATTGTGTCTCTGTTTGAGTTGTGGCCGAGCGCCTGAGCCCGATCGACGCCTCCGCATCTGCTACAATCTCTCCCCTCTCACGCCCGACCCGCGCCGCAGCGGCGATGTGGTCACCTCCCTGTTCCTATGTTTGCTCTACGAGGGGCTCTACCGTCAGGGGCCAACAGGCGAACTCGAGCTCGGCGCCGCCGAGTCGGTCGACCTCTCCCCCGACGGCCTCATCTACACGTTTCACCTACGCCCCACGTACTGGAGCGACGGCCACCCGGTCACGGCGCACGACTTTGCCCGCACCTGGAAAGCGCACCTGCAACCCGACTTCCCCTCCCCCACCTGCTATCTCCTCTATCCGATCCGCAATGCCGAAGCGGCTCGCAACGGAACCTGCTCCCTTGACGACGTGGGGATCCGCGCCCTCGACGCGCGCACCTTTGAGGTGACACTTCAAAGCCCCTATCCGCTCTTCCCGATGCTTGCCTCCTTCCCATCGCTCCTCCCTTGCCCATCCAACGCAGAAGTCTCTTGGAGCGCCGTCATCAGCAACGGCCCCTTTCGCCTCCAAAAACATACCCCCGATGCCCAGATCGTCCTTGTCCCCAATCCCCATTACTGGGATCGCTCTCATATCCACCTCGACGGCATCGAAATCGCCATCCTCAAAGACGAAAATACCGCTCTCCAACTGTGGGAACAAGGGCGCCTCGACTGGCTCGGCTCACCCCTCTCGCCCCTTCCCCTCGACTCGCTTAGCCACTTCCAAGCCCAGCTCACCCGCTCCCCCATGCCCGCCACCACCTTCCTCTCCTTTCAAACGGAGCACCCTCCGCTCGACAACGTGCACCTGCGCCGCGCGCTCTCCCTCGCCCTCAATCGAACCGCACTCACCGAACAGATTGTGC
>CAYGOG010000086.1:0-4943 GCA_964351415.1 uncultured bacterium
CCTTCTAAGAGCAGCCCCACCCCCCTCAATTACTTGTCTGCCTTGCTCTCCTACATGACGTCGATCATCAATGCGCAAGGGGCGCAAATTCAAACCCAAGCCGAAGAGGCGATCGCGATGACCGGTGCGGCCAGCGCGCAGGCGACACAAGCCTCGCAAAACGTCGCGACTGTTCAATCTCAGCTTGCGACACAGACGCAACAGGAAGCCAAGGAGAAGGCCGAGCAGAAAAAGTGGGGATGGCTCGACAAACTCGCGGCGGTCGTTGGGGCGCTCTTCGGAGGCCCGCTCGGCATCATAATGGCACTCCCGCAGCTCTGCCCCGGTTCTAAAACAGCGAAGGCCATCACGGGCGCCGAAGACAAAGTGGTGAAGGGGATCACGTCCGCTATGGCAAAACTGGCCAAAGATCTCGGCGTACCCAACGCCGCGGCCTTCACGAAGATCCTCTCAGGCATTGTCCTAGGCGTTGTCCTGTATGCAACGAGTCCTACTCCCATGAGTGTCTTCTCAGCAGGACAGGACAACCCCAAACTGAACGTAGTCCAGAAAATCGCGGAAGGCTCGGCGATGGCTGCTAAACATGTCGACTCGGACAAAGACGATAACATCAAAAATATTTCCTCCTACGTCTCGATGGGGGTAGGGCTCGCCGCCACGATCATTGCGACTATCGCTCTGTCTTTTTGCGGAGGTCCCGAAATAGCCATCCCAATGCTCATGCAGCGCATCATGACCTGCGCGAACTTGGCCCAAGCAGCTACCGGTGCCGGCGCAGCCGGTCTCAACATCTCGGAGGCGAAAATCGAGCTAGACTTAGGGAAGCTGGAAAAGAACGAATTGGCCACAAGTCAGTCTAATATGACAGTAATCGAGGGAATGCAGAAAGTCCTCGCGAACATGACCAACACGATCGACACCTCTAGACAAAACGCAATCGCATTTGCGACTGTGACCGACAGGTCTTTAGCCGCAATGGCAAATCCTTATTCTCAAGCAGCTCAACAGGTAGGTTAACGATGTCATTCGCACAAGCAAGCCCATCGGTTCTAGCCACCTACGGCGGAACGAATTTCGACGCCCTCCTCGCCGAATTAAAGGAGATGGAGGACATGATCAAGCTCTCCGGTCTGGTAGCTGTTGAACAAGGCGACATGCTGACCGAGCAGGGCGAACAACAATACAAACAAATTAGGGCGCAAGGGCAAAACCAAATAGATTCAGCAATCGGTACGCTCGTATCGGCGGGCGTGTCCCTACTTACGGTTGCCGTGTCCTTTACCGGGATGTTTAAGGGAAGCTCCGCTGATCAGATGGATGAGGCTAACGAACAGCTCGGTAATATCGAGAAGTGGGAAACCAAGGTTGGGACTATGCAACCCTGTCCGTCTATCGCGACAGGAGCAGCAACACCAGCAGCAGAAGAGCCAGCAGCAGCAACACCAACAGCAGAAGAGCCAGCAGCAGCAACACCAGCAGCAGCAACACCAGCAGCAGAAGAGCCAACAGCAGAAGAAGCAAGAGGAAGTCAAGAACAAGGCGAAGCAAACGCAGGAGAAAACGCACCAGAAAACGGAGCAGCGACCCCGCCGCCTGCCGCCCCCCAGCCGGCTCCAAGCTCGCAGCAGCCGGTTGATGCAAACCCGCAAAACCCCGCGCCGCGCAATCCGGAGAACGTTCCGGCGCGGACGGCTCCGGGCAAGCCCAACTTCCTAACCCTGAAGCCAGATAATCCCAACGACATGGAGACCGTGCAAACCTCTATCCAGACAGATGGCGACAGAGATGATCGCCTCGAGGAGTTACAACAACTGCGCACAAAGATCGAGAATAAGATCTCCAACCTCCAAGGGGCTATCGAAGCTCGGAGAAATCTCATCTTAAACATCGGTGGAGCCAACGGCGGTGGCTTAGCAAGTGCTGCACAGGGCGGCGCTAACGTCGCGGCGGCCAACCAAAAAGTAAACGAAGCCACTGCGACGCAGCTGGCCACCATATACGGAGCCGTTGTCCAGATGTTGGTCCAAGCGGTCAGCACCCTCCAAGCAACGGGAGGCAACGACTTCCAGATGGCGCAAAACGGCATCCAAATGCTCGGTCAGCTCGGTTCTATGGAAATCGGCGCTTAGATAATGTTCTTTCTCGGCCTTACCTTACGCAAGTGGGGTGGGGCTTTTTTATTTTTGCGCGGCGTGGCATTGTGTTAGGCGAGGTCCCCCTTGCTCCGCGAACAACTCAGTCGCCTTGCCGGCGAACTCTCTCTCTCCCCCCCAGAGGAACAACCGCAAGGGCGTTTCGCAGTCTCTCTTACCCCGCAGGTTGTGGTCGACTTCCACTCACTCGATCCCGGCCTGACTCTATCAGGCATCGTCACAACGCTCCCGAAACAGGCGCTCGAAGATCTCTTCTTGCTGTTGATGCGCGCCAATTACCTCGGCCGCGGGACGGGCGGCGCTAAAATCGGCCTCTCCGCCGACGAGAAATCCTTGACACTCACCCACTCCATTCCGTATGAACTGAGCTACGACGCGTTTAAGAGAAGTGTCGAAGACTTTATCAACTATCTTCTTTACTGGCGAGAGGAAGTTGCCCAATTTGAGAGAGAACGACAACTTTAGATGGCACACCTAGTCGGAAGAGAAGGGCCTTTGAAAGGGCTCACCCTAGACTTGAGCGAAGGCGATGAGTGGATCATCGGGCGCGATCCCGATGAGGCCGATCTCGTCGTCGAAGAGAGCACGGTCTCGCGCCGCCATGCCAAAATCACCCGCACGCCGGAGGGGTTGCTCCTCGAAAACTTAAGCGACACAAGCCCTGTGCGAGTCAATGGGCACCGGATCCTCGAGCCCACGTTGTTGCAGGAGGGCACCTCAATCCAAATCGGCCAGACCCGCTTCCAATTCCAAGAAAAAGCCGACCTCTTTCCCGAGCCCCCCGCCCCACAGCCGTCGGCCTACGATACGATTTTCGAGGAGACGCCCTCTCAAGACGACTATCCGTTCCCGATCGCCGATACGAGCCGCTTCCTCTTAAAAGTGCTGTCGGGCCCCAATGCGGGGGCCGAGATTGGCCTCGAGATGGGGCGCTCGTATGTCTTGGGCAAAGAGGCCGATGCGTGCGACATCGCCTTCCAAGACTTAAGCGTCTCGCGCACCCATGCGCGTCTCGCGCTCTCCGAAGAGGGGACGCTCGAGATCGAAGATCTCGGCTCAAAGAACGGGACAGCTGTGAATGGCGTCGCCATTGCCGAAAAGCGGGCGATCACCCCGCAAGATATCGTCTCGCTCGGAACGACGATGTTCTTGATCCTCGATCGGGAAGCCCCTCAAGAGACGATTTACGCCCAAATCCCCCCTGAAACGCCGAAGGAAACACCGGCGGTCGAAGAGCCGGTTGTGGAGGCGGAGTCCTGGAAGCAGCAGCGGATCCCGACGAAATATTTGGTGATCGCAGGGTCCCTTGTGGCGATTTTCCTCGTCACCTTTATCAGCTTTTTCTCCCTCTTCCGCGCAACCCCTCTCGAGGTCGCGGCAAAAGCGCCCAACGATCAGATCGAAAAGGCGCTCGCGAAATTCCCAAGCGTCCGGTTTTCCTACACGCCGACAAGCGGCAAGCTCTTTTTAGTAGGCCATGTCCTCACGAGCGTCGACGCGCAAGAATTGCGCTACCGCCTCCACGAATTGCCCTTTATCGCAAGCGTCGAAGATACGGTGGTCATCGATGAGCTGGTGTGGAAGTCGATGAACGATGTCTTGATGACGCAGCCGGCATTCCGCGGCGTGAGCGTCCACTCCACAGAAGCCGGCAAATTTGTCGCAACCGGCTACGTGGATACCGCTGCCACGTTGGCCTCATTGCAGGATTACTTCACAGCGAACTTTCCCTATCTCGACCGGCTCGACAACCGCGTGGTGGCCGACGATTTGTTGAGCGTGGAAGTAGGCACTGTGCTGACAACAAGCGGCTTCAATGCGGTGGAATACCAATTGGCGGGCGGCGACCTGATTTTGACCGGGCGGTATAGCGAAAAAAACGAGAGCGAATACCACAAGGCACTGGGCGAATTGCGCCGCGTGCAGGGCGTGCAGAGTGTGAAAGACCTCGCGATCGCCTCTAGACCCAACATGGCGGGGGTCGACCTGACGAGCCAATACCAGGTCTCCGGAACGGCGCTATTCGACGACCACGGATACAGCGTGGTGGTCAACGGCAAGATGTACACGATGGGGCAACAGCTCGATGGCATGACCATTACGGCGATTGAACCCCACACAGTCCTTCTCGAAAAAGACGGATTGAAATATAAGATCGACTATAGGTAGCACATGTATGGAACAGACAAGAAGGGTCCGCAGAAGTTTGCGTTTGACCTCGAGAAGGAGATCGCAGAAAAACACGGTCGCGGCAAAGAGATCCTCAAACTGGCCGAAGAGCGCGGCGTGACCCTGAAACAACAATTGCGCGAAGGAACCTCTGGAAAAGAATTCGATGAGCTCGGGATTCTTCTACACGGATATACCGCCCTGCAACGAGTGATTAAACGGATAGCCAAGTAGGAAAACACCATGTCGAGAAGCAATGATTCATTACCTCCGTTTGTCAGCAAGCTCGCCCCGTTCAACCTGTCGCTGACGACGCTGATCCAATCGTACCAATACGTGCAGTCGAACTTGATCTTGCAGGTGAAAGCGCTTGCGACAACCACGAGCTCGACGAACCCGGCGCAGTTCCTCCTCATCCAATTTCAGATGAGCCAGGTGACGCAGATCGGCGAGTCGATCTCCAACTTGATCGCACAGGTCAACTCGGTCATCAACGCCGCTGTCCGGAACCAAAGAACCCAATAATAGGATTGCTCTATGTCTCAGTACAAGCGCCACGAAGAGGACTCGATTCTCCTCACCGAAGCGGGTTTCATCGCCGTCAACCAAATGGACGAAGAT
>CAYGOG010000087.1:0-4943 GCA_964351415.1 uncultured bacterium
GGTCGGCGACATGGGGACAATGGGAGGCGGTGGAGTTGGAGGGAGAGGTGCAATTTTTCATTCCCGATGGGTTTGCCCACGGATTTTGCGTGTTGAGCGAAGAGGCGCGGGTGCACTACAAGGTGAGCGCGCTTTACGATCCGCAAAAGGAGCGGAGCGTGCGGTGGAATGACCCGCGGTTGGCGGTGCAGTGGCCGATGAGTGAGCCTGTGTTATCGGCACGCGATGCGGGAGCGCCGTTCTTATGAGAGTGTGGGTGGTCGGCGCGCGCGGGATGGTGGGGTCGCAATTATTGCGGGAGCTGCGAGAGAGGGGCATCGAGGCGGTGGGCCCCGATGTGGATGTGACCGATCCGCAGTTGGCGGCGCCTGTGGGTTGCACGCATGTGGTGAATTGCGCCGCCTACACGAAGGTGGATCTGGCCGAGAGGGAAGAGGCGCGCGCCTTTGCGGTGAATTGCGACGGCGTGGCGCACGTGGCGCGTGCGGCGGCGGGGATGCGGTTGGTGCATCTGTCGACCGACTATGTGTTCGACGGAAAGTTGGCACGGCCCTATCGAGAAGACGATCCGGTGGCGCCGCTCAATGTGTACGGGCGGAGCAAGGCGGCGGGAGAAACGTGGGTGAAGGAGGGGTGTGTGATCCGGACGTCGGCGCTGTTTGGGCCGGGGGGCCACCACTTTGTGGGGGCGATGGTGCGCAAGATGCGGGCGGGAGAGCGGGTGCAGGTAGTCGAGGATCAGCGGACGCGGCCGACGTTCACGGGGGATTTGGTGGACGCGGTGATCCGTCTGTTGGATGCGCAGGGAACGTATCACGTGGCGGGAGGCGGCGCGGTGTCGTGGTACGAGTTTGCGCACGAGATTGCAGATGAACTGGGCGTGCAGGCGGACATTGTGCCGGTGAGCAGCGCGGAATATGGCGCGCCTGCGCAGCGGCCGCTGAACGCGGTCTTAGATACGACAAAAGCGGGGTCTTTGCGAGATCACCGAGAGGCATTGAAGGAATTTTTGTGGAACGACCGATTACAAGTATCCTCGTAACAGGTGGCGCCGGCTTTATCGGCTCGGCCTTTGTGAAGTATCTGCTCCGCGAAACCGCATTTCGGGGGACAATTACGACATTGGATAAGTTGACCTATGCGGGGTCGCTCGACAATCTGGACGGATTTTTGGATCACCCGCGCCACCGGTTTGTGCAGGGCGATATCTGCGACGAGCGGGTGGTGCAGGCGGTGTGTGAGGAGCGGGGGGTCGATGCGATTGTCCACTTTGCGGCGGAGACGCACGTCGACCGGAGCATTGCGTCGGCCGAGCCGTTCGTGCTCGCCAATGTGGTGGGGACGATGCGCCTTCTAGAAGTCGCGCGCCGTCTGCCGGGCGTCCACTTTCACCACATTTCGACCGACGAGGTGTACGGCTCGCTCGGCGAGAGCGGCGCGTTTACCGAGCTGTCGCCCTATCGCCCCAATTCGCCGTATGCGGCGAGCAAGGCGGCCTCCGATCACTTTGTGCGCGCCTATGCGAACACCTACGGGATCTCGACGACGCTCTCCCACTGCAGCAATAACTACGGACCGGGGCAACATCCGGAGAAATTTATCCCGCGGATGATCGGGTGCGCGCTGGAAGGGCTCCCGCTGCCGGTGTATGGCCGCGGGGCCAATGTGCGCGACTGGCTTTACATCGACGACCACGCCGATGCGATCTGGACGATCTTGCAGCGGGGCAGGCGGGGGCAAACCTATGATGTGGGGGGCGGCACCGAACTCACCAACTTGGAGCTATTGAAACGGCTTTTGCCGCTTGTGGCGCAAGAAGGGGGGCGAGAGCTGGAGCCGCTTCAAAAATTGATTACCTACGTGGTGGATCGGCCGGGGCACGACTTCCGCTACGCGATCGAAGGGGAAAAGATGCGGCGGGAGCTGAAATGGCAACCCAAAATTGCACTGGAGACGGGGCTATTGCGGACGGTCAGGTGGGAGGTGGGGCGCAAAATCCCATATCGTCGATCAGCCGATCTGCCGCGCGGCGCACCTCTGGGGTAACGCGGTGCCAGGGGTCGTAAACCGTCTGAAACTGAACGGTTTCGGCAAAGGCCAAGACCGCCTGCTGAATCGGCTCTTCGAGGTAGAGCGAGTGGGCTTTCATCTCTTCGAGGGTAAGGTCAAGAGAACCGCGCTGCCCCGTATGGAGCAGATGGAGCGCTTCGCCCAACTCTTGGGCGATGGCCACTTTATGGCGGATTGGCAGGTCTTTATAATATGACTGATCCATAATCTAATTATAATTAACTTTGCAGTTTTTTAAACTAATTAATACAAGCCTGTGAGGCTTTGAAGTTTGGTTGACTTGAGGGATGGGGCGGGGTAATATTTTAGGCTTATGGGTACCCAAGAGCTGCTCGACGAACGGGCCGAATACAAGTATGGCTTTGTGACACCGATCGAATCGGAGGTCTTTCCTAAGGGGTTGACCGAAGAGACGATCCGCGCGATTTCGGCGAAAAAGGGGGAGCCTCAGTTTTTGCTCGAATTTCGGCTGAAGGCGTACAGGAAGTGGCTCGAGATGGAGGAGCCCCACTGGCCCAACGTCACCTATCCGCCGATCGACTACCAGGCGGTTTCCTATTATGCCGAGCCCAAGTCCAAGCCCAGGTTGGAGAGTTTGAGCGAGGTAGATCCTGAGATTTTGAAGACGTTTGAGCGGTTGGGGATTCCGCTCGATGAGCAAAAGAGGCTTGCCAATGTGGCGGTCGACGTGGTGTTTGACTCTGTTTCGCTGGGGACGACCTTTCGGAAGACGCTGGAAGAGGCGGGCGTGGTTTTATGTTCCATTTCTGAAGCCGTGCATAAGTACCCCGAGCTGATCCGCAAATATCTGGGCACGGTGGTGCCGATCGGCGATAATTTCTTTGCGGCATTGAATTCGGCGGTCTTTACCGATGGCTCGTTTGTCTATGTGCCGAAGGGGGTGCGCTGCCCGATGGAGCTGTCCACCTATTTCCGAATCAACGAGCGGGAGACGGGGCAGTTTGAGCGGACGCTGATCATCGCCGAAGAGGGCTCCTACGTGAGCTATCTGGAGGGGTGCACGGCGCCCGCATTCGACACCAACCAGCTGCACGCGGCGGTGGTCGAGTTGGTCGCCCTGGAAGGGGCGCAGATCAAGTACTCCACCGTGCAAAACTGGTACGCGGGCGACCCGAAGACCGGCAAGGGCGGCATTTACAACTTTGTGACCAAGCGGGGCCTCTGCGCCGGACGGGGGTCGAAGATCTCGTGGACACAAGTAGAGGCGGGCGCCGCGATTACGTGGAAGTACCCGAGCTGCATCTTGAAGGGCGACGATTCGGTGGGCGAATTTTACTCGGTGGCGCTCACTAACGGCCACATGCAGGCCGACACCGGCACCAAGATGTACCATATCGGCCGCAACACCTCATCGACGATCATCTCCAAGGGGATTTCGGCCGACGTGTCGCACAACACCTACCGCGGCCTCGTGAAGATTTTCCCGAAAGCGGAAGGCGCGCGCAATTACACCCAGTGCGATTCGATGCTCGTGGGCAATGCGTGTTCGGCCAACACGTTTCCCTACATCGAAGTGGCGAACCAAACCGCCAGCCTGGAGCACGAAGCCTCCACCTCCAAGCTCAATGAAGAGCAAATTTTTTATCTCCAATCGCGCGGCCTCTCCAAAGAAGAGGCGATTTCCGCGATTGTGAACGGATTTTGCGAATCGGTGTTCCGCGAGCTGCCGCTCGAGTTTGCCGTCGAAGCGCAAAAACTTCTCACTCTTAAACTCGAGGGCTCTGTCGGATGATTCTGGAAATACGCAACTTACACGCGACCGGGGACGGAAAGCCGATCCTGAAAGGGGTGAACCTGGCAGTGCGCGCGGGCGAGATCCACGCGATTATGGGTCCCAACGGCGCGGGCAAGTCGACCCTTGGCAAAGTGCTCGCGGGCCATCCCGGGTATGAGGTGACGGAAGGGTCAGTGACGTTTCAGGGGCAAGACCTGCTGGACATGGAGCCGGAAGAGCGGGCCCGTGTGGGGCTGTTCCTCGGATTCCAATATCCGGTCGAAGTGCCCGGCCTGCGCAACGACACGTTTCTCTACGCCGCAGTGAAACACCGGCGCCCCATGACCGAAGAGGCGTTTGCGATCCTGCTGGCCGAAACGCGAGCCGAGATGGCGATCGCGGCCGAATTTGACGCGCGCGGCGTGAACGAGGGGTTCTCAGGCGGCGAGAAGAAGCGGAGCGAGATTTTGCAGATGGCGCTCCTCGATCCCGACCTCGCCGTGCTCGACGAGACCGACTCGGGGCTCGACATCGACGCGATGAAAGTAGTCGCAGCGGGCGTCCATCGGACGCGGCGGGCGACCAATGCGCTGATTCTCATTACCCATTACCAACGGCTGCTCGACCTGATTCGGCCCGATTTTGTCCACGTTTTTGCCGATGGGAAGATTGTGCAGACGGCGGGACCTGAACTCGCGCTCGCGCTTGAGGCGAAAGGGTACGAAGGGATCCTCTAATGCAGAGTTGGCTGCCGTTGATTCAAGACATGGTCCACCCAGGGGACGACGCGCTGTCGCTGTTCCGCAGACGGGCATGGGATCGGTTTCTCGCGCTGGGATTGCCCGGAGCGAAGACGGAAGCATTCCAGTACGTCCGCTGGACAGGGGAGCCCCTGCGCATGGCGGATGAGTGGGTGTTGGAGGGGGCGTTGTCGTTGCCGATCGCGATGCGCTCGTACGGCCTCTACTTGCAAAACCGCATTGCGCGCGGGATGAAAGAGGAACACGACCCGTTCGCTGCCCTGAATGGCGCCCTCTTCCAGGAGGGGAAATTCCTCTATGTGCCGCCCGGAGCTGCGGCTGAGCATATCGCGACAGTGGGCGGGGGCGCTCCCCGATTGCACGTCCATGTGGGGCGC
>CAYGOG010000088.1:0-2080 GCA_964351415.1 uncultured bacterium
GAACAGCTCGCCCGCAAGGGGAATCTCTTTGCCATCAACGCGCTCGGCCAAATCAGCGGCACCGAAGAATCGCTCGCTCCTCTCCTGCAGCATCCCGATCTGCAGGTGCGCACCAACGCCGCCCTCTCCCTCCTCCTGCGCCGCGACCCGCGCGCCCTCCCCCTGATCGAGCAATTTCTCATCCCCGACGAGCGCGATTTTGCCTTCCATCCCATCGGCACACCGGGCCGCACCCTCATGGCGTGGAAAACGATCCCCTCCGCCGAACAGCGCGCCCAAGACCCCACCGTCGACCTCAGCCTCACCCCCTCCTTCCGCGCCTACCTCCTCTCCGAGGCACTCCAGCTCCCCGAAGAGCCCTTTCTATCATTGGCCCGTGCAACCTTGCGCGACGAAGCGCACGAGCTCATCCCGCTCCTCATCTCCCACCTGGAAAACCTCCAATCGCCCGCCGCCATCGCCCTCCTTGAAGAGGGGACGCGCCGCCTCGGCTCACCCCTCATCCGCACCTACTGCCACCTCGCCCTCTACCGCCTCCGACAAGAGGGGCCGCACCGCGACTTTCTCTCCCAATGGGTCCTCGCGCAACACGACACCCACCTCATCCGCCTAAAACCCCCCGAGCCGTGGACCTCGCACCTCGAGCAGTCGGAATTTGCCCTCACGCAAGAGGAGACCTCGCGCCTCCTCCTCGAGTCGTTCCTCGCAATCGCCTCGCGACAAGACGAAGAGAGCATCCACCTCCTCCTCGACGCCATCCGCACCGGCCACCCCCACAACCGCTATCCCCTCTTCGGCCTCCTCATGCGCGCCACCGAATAGCTTAACAACCAATTGCTTACGCAAAATATGCAATTCGCGCAGAAAATAACCCCCCTATTTTCTGCATAAATTGCAGAAAATAGGGAATTCTGCGAAAATACAGGTATGAAGCGATCCATTGATCAAGAGCTCCTCGAGTGGAAGAAGAACCCCTTGCGAGTGCCTCTCCTCGTGCGCGGAGGGCGCCAAGTAGGTAAAACCTTTGCCATCGAAAAAATGGGGCGCGAATCCTTCGAGAATCTCGTCACGGTTAACTTCGAACGAGAGCACAAACTGAGCTCCATTTTTGAGGACTCTCTAGACCCGAAAAGAATTGTCCGCGAGCTGGAAGCTTGGACTCGGATTCCCATTATCCCGGGGAAAACACTCCTCTTTTTCGATGAAATTCAAGCCTGTCCGCGCGCTGTCATGGCTCTTCGGTACTTTAAGGAAGAGATGCCCGACCTTCACGTGATTGGGGCTGGCTCCCTCCTTGAGTTTGCTCTTCGAGGAGAAGACTTCTCATTCCCCGTTGGACGAGTCGAATTCCGCTATCTCTACCCCCTTTCATTTCAGGAGTTTTTGCTTTCGACGCAGCATCATGCCCTTCTCGATGCGCTCAAGCGAGCAACTCCTGAGACTCCCCTTTCTCCCCCTCTCCATATCTTGGCTCTACAGAGGGTGCGGGAGTACTTTCAAATCGGGGGCATGCCGCAAGCCGTTCAAACCTATTTGCAAACACAGTCCCCTCTCGAATGGAAAAAAGCCCAGCAGAGGATCCTCGACACCTATCAAAGCGATTTTGGAAAATACGGATCCGCAGCCCAGCAGAAATACTTGCAAATCTGTTTCGAAAAAGCGCCTGAAGTTGTGGGCCAACACTTCAAATACAACAAGCTCTCTCCTCAATACCAATCGCGCGACTTAAAGGGAGCCCTCGATCTTCTGGAACACGCAGGACTGATCCGCTATGTTCAGGCTACAAATGCGAGCGGCCTCCCTCTACAAGTGGGCGCAAACGACCAGAAGTTTAAGCTTATTTTCCTCGATATCGGCCTCCTGCAAGAATTTCTCCATACCGACCCCGAATTGTTCCGCGAAACCGATCTCATTCAGATCAATGCAGGGGCCCTTGCAGAGCAATTTGTCGGCCAAGAACTCATGGCCTACGGGGAGCCTTTTCGCAAAACAAAGCTCTTCTTCTGGAAACGGGACAAAACAGGGAGTACCGCAGAGGTGGATTACGTAATCCAGCATAAATCCTCTATCATCCCTATTG
>CAYGOG010000088.1:2090-4901 GCA_964351415.1 uncultured bacterium
TGATTACCTTATTCAACACGAGCATCGGCTCATTCCTATTGAGGTCAAAGCGGGGAAAAGCGGGAAAGCTCGCTCAATCCGCCAATTTATGGAGGAGAAAAAATCCTCACTTGGCGTTCACATCTCTCAAAATCCCCTCTCCTTTGAAAACCAAATCCTCTCCCTCCCCCTCTACATGATAGGAGAACTCCCCCGCCTCCTGGAGTGCCTCTCGTCCTGAAAAATACATCGCAAAAATTTCCTTGCAAATAATTAACATAATTATTATGATATACCAAAGATTTACACAAGGAATTGATGGCAAGCGCAGCTTCAGATACCACCACTGCTAATACGTTCAGCTGGGAAGAGGTCTTTCATAGCTCTCGCTCTGAACACGCTGAACACGCAAGGGCTGTGAGAGAACGGGTTGAGTTGCAACTCCAGGAGCTACGCACTGACCGCACCCGACGCGCAGGAGGAATCGCGCCCCATATTCTCTCTCCCTGCTCCCCCTTTTTTCTGACTCTTAAAGCCGTTCTCGATCCGGAGGTGTTGTTGGACGAGCATGCGTGTAGCAACTTCCTTTACAGGGCACTCGAACAGGCCAGCCGCAAAAGCCAGGCAGTCTATCTCAACGCCCTTTTAGCTAAGGGCATTGGAGAGGCACGAGGACAAATCCCCCTATGGCCATTGCAACACACTCTTTACTTTGTGATCGTGGACAATGGGTCTGAAGACGTTCTGTTGGCTCTGCTCCACACACTAAGGGCGCACGATCCCATCACAACTGACTTGCTCTTGGCGATCCTGCACGGGAATCAAGCGGCCGCCATCGTCCTTGCTAATGGAGCGCTCTCCCCCAATCTCCTCCATGAGGCAGTGACCTTGGCTTTCAGAAAGGGGCATCAAAATGTTGTGATCGCTCTGCTCACTCGTCGCATAATTTCTCCTGCGCAAATGCATCACTGGTTGCGAATAGCTGCCAGGAATAATCACCTAGATGTTATCCAGGCTCTGCTCGATCGGGTCGTCCTGCCTCCCGATGAACTCCAAGAGTTTTTTCTCTGGGCTGTCCAGCATCATGCGCCGTCAGAAGCAATTCAGGTCCTACTTGATCGCGGAGACATTTCCAACGCCACATTAGAACGCGCTCTTGGCCACTCCAGGTATCCCTCCATCATCGCCGCACTGGCACGATCCCACGGCGAGGGAGATGCGGCCCACTAATAGCGGTATAATGCCCCGCCCTACTATTCTGTTTCCCCATGCGGCGGCGTCTGCTCTTGTTGCTTCTGTTCCCCCTTGTCCTGATTGCGAGTGAAGAAATTCACGTCGACCTGCGCAATCCCGTCTATGAACACGGCATCCTCTACACCAATGAAGGCGGCATCATCCGCAACGACGACATCCGCATTCAGGCGCGCACCATTCAGTACTTCCGACAAAGCGGCGTCCATCGCATTGAGGCCGAAGGCGACCTGATGATCCAATACAAAGGGCGCGTCTATGTGGGCCATGAACTCGAGTACGACTTCATCACCAAGACCGGCACCATCTACGAAGGCAAAACGGCCACCGGCTTTTGGTTTATCTGCGGCGACGAGATCCACCTACTCGCCAACGGCAACTACAAAGTCGCCAACGCCTCGTTCACCATCAGCGAAAATGTGAACAGCAGCTGGGACATCCACGTAGGCAAGATGGAAGGCTACAAAGGCGAGATGATCGACGCGCAACAGGTGCGCTTCCGCCTCTTTGGCGTCCCCACCTTTTGGCTCCCCTCCTTTAAAGTGAACTTAAAAAAGTGGCACGACTCGTTCTTCCGCTACTGGCTTCACTGGGACAAAGGGGTGGGGCCACGCATCTCGTTCCGCTATCGCCTCTACTCATGGGAAGAATTTGCCCTCTACGGCCGCCTCGACTACCGATGGGGCAAAGGCTTTGGCGGCGCCATCGAGACCGAATATGTGCCCGATCACAAGCGGACCACGTTCACCACGCGCAACTACCTCGCCACCGACATCCTGCTCAACACGCTCCAGACCCAGCAGCGCTACCGCGTGCAGGGCGCCTTCTTCAACACCTCAGAAAGCGGCAAAACACACACGACGCTCACGTGGGACAAGTACAGCGATCCGCGGATGCCGCAGGACTTTGACACGCCCGATTTCGAGACCAATAGCGCCCAGCAGACCAGGTTCTACCTCTATCACCAAGAACCGAGCCTCATCGCCAGCGCCTATGTGCGCGCGCGCGTCAACCCCTTTGAATCGATCAAGCAAGACTTGCCCACCCTCTTTTTCTCCTCCAGGCCCTTTGAACTGGGACGCACCGGTATCTACAACTATGCGTGGATGAAGAGCTCGTATCTCGACTTCACCTATTCGACCCAGCTGACCAGCTCCATCCCCGGCTTCCGCGGCGTCCGCCTCGAGGCGCGCGATCAGCTCTTCCGCCCCTTCCACTTCGGGCCCCTCACAGCCACTCCATTTGCCGGATTTGTCGGCATCTTCTACTCCAACAGCCCCGATCACGACTCCAAAGCGCTCGGCCTCATCAGTTATGGCGGCTCTCTCCAAGGGACTGGCATCCGCCGCTTCGACAAACATGTACACCTCCTCGAGCCTTATCTCCTCTTCCAAAACCTCACCCATCCCAATGTGGGTCCCGACGACCACTACATCTTCTCCATCGCCGACGGTTCCAGCAATTGAATTTTCAAAGACATCAATCAAAGGAACATCCGCAACCGTTACATTCATAGAAATGTTAGTATACCCCAAAGAATCATCAGAATTAGTCCAGTTTGCTGTTATGTTTATAAAATAG
>CAYGOG010000089.1:0-4794 GCA_964351415.1 uncultured bacterium
TCCCCGGATCGCCCCGCGGAATAATCGTCGGCAGTTCTCCCGGCGCGTAGATAAACGTGGGCGCCCCTTTCGCCACCACAATGGCGTCGCGCGTATCGCCGCCCAGACGGGCCAACTCGCCCGCATGGGGCGTCAAAATCGTCTCGTTGGGCCACTTCGCCAAATCGGGCATAAAGTAGAGCGCATCGCCATCCACCACGGTGGGACGGGGAATCAGCGCGAGATTTTCCTCCAACCACCGCTTGGCCTCGCGGCTCCGCCCCAATCCTGGCCCCACAAATACCGCATTAGCCCGCTCCATCTCGCGGCCCCACGCCACTTCGCTCCACTCTTCGCTAATCACCTCGAGCGGCATCGGCCCTTCGGGAAACACGCGCACAATGCCAGCGCCTACCTTCAATACGCCGAGCGCCGATAATGCGAGCGCGCCCCTCATCCCCGGCGATCCGCCATAGCCCAATACGTAACCCGCTTCATACTTGTGGCGCGAGCGGCGCATCGGCGGCATCGCCCACTCGGTCGGAATTTGCGCGACGGCCGTCCCTTCGAGATCCCACTGCGCAACCGTCACTTTCCCCACATGATCCCACCCGCGCCCCACAAATAACCCGATCTTGGGCAACCCCAATGTCACCGTCTCCGTCGCATTGACAACCGCGCCGCCGGTCCCCTTCGTCCCGTCCAGTCCCGATGGTAAGTCGATCGATACAATCGGCTTGCGTTGGCGATTAACCCACTCGATCATCCGGCGCAAGGGCCCTTCCGCCTCGCCTGTAAAGCCAATGCCGGTGAGGCCGTCGACGATCAGCTCGCCCGCATCGCCCTCTTTCCCCCCTGCGGCAAAAAAACGCTCCCCCCAAGCGCGGCACCGCGCGCCACATTCGCCCAGCGGCACGAGCAATTTGGCGCTGACGGGCCAGCCCGCCTTCAGCAGCTCGCATCCCGCGGCAAACGCGTCACCGCCATTATTTCCCTTGCCCACGAGCAGCAGCACGGGACGGCGCCCATACCCTTCCACAACCGCCGCGACCGCCGGCCCCGCCCGCTCCTCTTGTGTGTCGATGCGGCGCATTTCTTCCGCTGTGACGACAATCATAAGTGTTCCTCTTTAACGGTGCGCTGCAGCAACAACGTCACCGCCTCGCGCGGATTCAATCCGCCATACAAAATGCCGTAAACCGCGTCGGTGATCGGCACCGGAATCGCCGCCTTTTGTCCCAATTCGCGCGCCGAGACACACGAGTAAATCCCTTCTACCGCCATCCCCACCTTTTGGCGCGCGCCCTCCGGCGAAAACCCTTCCGCGAGCAGGCGGCCAAAGCGGTAATTGCGGCTGTGCTTCGACATACACGTTACGCACAGATCGCCCAATCCCGATAACCCATTGAGCGTGTCGGGATTGGCGTCTTTGACGACAGACAGTTTGCGCATCTCGTGCAATCCGCGCGTCATCAGCGCTGCCTTGGTATTATCGCCATAGCCCAATCCGTCGGAAATGCCGCACGCAATGGCAATCACGTTTTTCATCGCGCCGCCAAAGCAGACGCCGTTCAAATCTCGATTCGGATAAATCCGAAAACGGGGCGTAATAAATAATTCGTGGATCAGCGCCATCACTTCGGGATTGTAAGCGCTGCACACAATCGAGGTGGGCAAGTGCTGCGTCACCTCTTCGGCATGGCTCGGGCCGCTGAGCGCGCCGATCCAGTGCGTCTCCACGCCCACATCGGCCACCACTTCGGGGAGCAGCAAGCCTGTCCCCTGCTCAATGCCCTTCGACGTAATCACCACAGGGCACGCAACGGGCCCCAGCGCCTTAAACACAGGGCGAATGCCCGCCGCTGTCACGCTTTCGATGACAATCTCGCCTACCTTTAGTTTTGACGTAACTGTCACGCCTTCAACGAGTTGCGATCCTGTCAGTTTCGGGTGTGCCCGCGACTTCCGCAGCTCTTCGGCAAACGATTCATGGCGCGTCCACAGCGTCACCTCGTGCCCTTTTTTCGCGAGCAGCGTGGCGAGGCAAAACCCCCAAGTACCGGCACCGAGAACCGTCAGTTTCATCGTCGTATCAGCGCCTCCACTTCTGGCACTGAATCCCTCCCTTTGATTGGGGCATAGCACACTTCGCGCGGAAAGCAAAGCGGTTCAATGCGCTCCGCCCATCGAAAGGCGTCGAAAATAAATTGCTCTTTCTTTTTCACCCAATGCCACGGCAGCGGGAGCGGCGCTATCTTTTGGATCCACGCCATCGTCATCGCCATGGAGCCCGTGCTGCCATAGCGCGCCTCTCCTTTCCATTTCATGTATTCGACGATGGCAAGTTTTCCCTCCCGCTCTACGAGCACGCCCATTGGGCGCCCCTCCCGCTCCATGCATCCCACTGCGACGTCCAATTTTCGCGCGCGCAAAAATCCGACCAGCTGTTTGCCCAGCGGATCGGCGAGCGGATTGTCCACCAACACGACCGACACCACGTCGATGCCCTGCCTCTTCCACTCATCCCAAATTCCCGACGCGACAAACGCCGCAAATACACAGCCATTCCCGATCGGCCCTTCCGACGATACCGGCTGCTGGAAACACTGCGCGCGACCGCGCAAAAACGCCACCGTTTCGGCGTGATTCTTCGGCGACGTCATCACGGCCACCGGCGCCTGCCCCACCCGCTCCAGTAGATGGTCAAAAAGCGCCTTTCCCGCCACTTCAAACGTCCCCTTCGGCCCCGTGTGTCCCAGCCGCGTCCCCTCGCCGCCCGCCAAAATCAGCACGCCCACATTCCCTTCGCTCTCGATGCCTGCCGTCGCGCACGACACCAGCGGCCGCAGCGGCCCGTCGATCGCCTGCAGCACCTCTGCGACACTCACCTTCCCCAAATCGCGCTCGGGGCCAAACACCGGCCGATGTTCGAGCAGCGGATTGGGCGACGGCACTCCCTGCTTTAAAATACCGTGGTGCAATCCGGCCCACAGCGACACGACCCTAAGAGGAAACGCCTCATCCAAGTAGTACGCCAGCGACAACACCCCCGAATCGGGCGCGATCACGCACGCGAGACGCTCCCGAATCAGCGATACCAGTTCAAACAGCGTCGTTTTCCCCCTTAAGTCCAGAATCCGCTCCCCCTCAAACACCTCGCCCTTTCCCACCCCTAACAGCACAACTCGCGTATCGGGCCGCTCTCCCAACTGCGCAAACAGCTCGCGCCACCGCTCTGCTGGCCAATTGCGCCATGTGCCGTAATCGGTTTCCGCCGACACCTGCACGCCGATGCAATTCGTCCCCTCGGGAATGCCCAACCGCTGCCACAGCCCCGACCACTCGCGCCGCCACTTCAACCGCGGCGTCAACTTGCCCAACTGCCAGCGACACCAATCGGTGGGACTCGGCTGATCGATCACCACATCATAGCCCCGATACCCGCTTAAATCGGGCACTTGTCCCCGCTTCCAGCTCGCTTCTTCAATGACGTGCACCCCTTCCAGCAGCTGAAACGCATCGACAAGCCCGCTCCGCGTCACAAACGTAATCTCCGCATCGGGAATCCTCTCCCGCACGCGGTGGATCACCGCGTACAACCCCAGCGCCAAATCGCCCATCCCCCGATTCCACCCAATCAGAACGCGGCGCCCCCCCTGTTTCAGGGCCTCATCGAGTGGATTGAGGCGCGAGCGTAGCCCGAATTTTTGCCACCACTTCTTCAACTGAAATCTCCTTCATGCACCGAAAATCGATGGGGCACACGCGCCGAAAGCAAGGAGCGCACGACGCCTTCTTGTTCACAACCGCCTCTTCTTTTCCCCACGGACCCGTCTTGTCTGGATCGGTTGAGCCGAAAAGCGCTACCATCGGCACGTCGAGCGCCGCCGCGATGTGCATCGGCCCGCTGTCGTTGGTCACCAGCGCCGAACACGCGCCGATCAGCGCCATCAACTCGCGCAAGCTCGTCAGCCCCGCTAAATTCAACACCCGCTCCGGCAATCCGCGGCAAATTTCGCGCACCAACTCCACCTGCGTCGCATCGCCAAAAAACACCAGCATCCCATCCCGATCTTCGAGCAACTGCAGCGCCATCGCCCGAAACCGCTCCAGCGGCCAACACTTCGCGCTCCCATAAGTAGCGCCCGGATTGACTCCCACAAGCTTCACCCCCGGCCTCCACCCGCGCTGCCGCAGTAACTCGCGCGCCACCTGCTTTTCTGCCTCTGTCACCACCAACCGCGGCGCCGACGCCGTCGTCGGATTGCCTAGAAGCGCCTTGTACTCCTCTACTTGGTGCAGCCCCGACGGCCGATCCACCGCATCCGTCAGCAGAAAACTGCGCCAGTTGCCGCCGAAGCCGATCCGCCGCTTGATCCCCGCCTGCCAAAACCACCATGCCGAGGAAAACGAGTTCGTCAGCAACACGCCCACATCATACTTGCCCGCGCGCAACTTGCCGATGATATCGCGCCGCAGCTGCCGTCGCAAAAAACCGCTCTCCGGCTTCGAATACTCAAACAACTCATCGATCGCCGGATCATAGCGCAACAATTGCGCGATCGGCTCGCGCGCCATCGCCGTAATCTCGGCATCGGGGTACTTCGCCCGCAGATCTTGCAACACCGGAGTTGCCATCACTAAATCGCCCACCCAATTGGGCATCCGCACGATGCATTTCATACCCTAGAAGTTTGCATGTAAAGCCGCTTTACATGCAAAGTAAACTCAATGATTATCCTCGGCATCGACCCCGGGACCCTCATCACCGGATACGGCCTCATTCGCCTTGAAAACGGCCGCCCCCACCTCCTC
>CAYGOG010000090.1:0-4747 GCA_964351415.1 uncultured bacterium
CTCACAGTGCCTCCCCCAGGAGGAAATCCCCACCGCCAACCTCACCCCCTACTTGCAATGTCAACTACCCTCTCCTGCGGTTTCGTAGGGCTCCCCAACGTCGGCAAATCGACCCTCTTCAACGCCGTGACCAAAAAAGGGGTCCCCGCTGAAAACTACCCCTTCTGCACCATCGACCCCAGCGTCGGCGTCGTCACTGTTCCCGATCCCCGCCTCGCCATCCTAAGCAGCATTTCCCACTCTCACAAACTCGTCCCCGCCCTCATCTCATTTGTCGACATCGCCGGCCTCGTCAAAGGCGCCTCGCAAGGCGAAGGCCTGGGCAACCAGTTCCTCGCCAACATCCGCGAAACCGACGCGATCGCCATGGTCGTCCGCTGCTTTGAAGACCCTAACATCATCCACGTCTCCGGCCGCGTCGACCCGATCCAAGACATCGAGATCATCACCCTCGAGCTCGTCCTCTCCGACCTTCAAATGGCCGAAAACTCACGCAACCGCCTTGAAAAACAGGCCAAAGGGCGCAAAGAGCTCCAGCCCACCCTTGCCGTACTCGACAAAGTGCTCGCCCACCTCAACCAAAGCCTCTCGCTGCGCACCCTTGCCCTGACCCCCGAAGAAGAGCTCCTCCTCGCTCCCTACGCATTCCTGACCCGCAAAAAGATGCTCTACGTCTGCAACGTCGCCGAAAGCCACCTCCCCTCCATGGAAAACCCCTTCGTCGCGCTCGTCCGCGCCCGCGCCGCCCAAGAGGGAGCCGTCGTCGTCCCCATCTGCGCCCGCCTCGAAGAGGAGATCTCCCAACTCTCTCCCGCTGAGGCGACCGAATTCCTCGCCGCCGCCGGCCTCGCCCAATCGGGTCTCGACCGCCTCATCCGCGCCACCTTCGACCTCCTCGGCCTCATCACCTTCCTCACCACCGGCGAGATCGAAACCCGCGCCTGGACCATCCATCGCGGCACGCCTGCCGCTGCAGCCGCCGGCAAAATCCACACCGACATCGAGAAAGGGTTTATCCGCGCCGAAGTGATCTCCTACGACGACTACGTCCGCTACAACGGCCGCGTCGGCGCCCGCGAAGCGGGCCGCGCCCGCTCGGAAGGGCGCGACTACATCGTCCAAGACGGCGACGTCATCCTATTCTTTCACAACTAAAAATCTAGAAATGGGATCGTAGTTCATGACTGAAAATTTAAAAAATTTAGATGGCAGAGCGACGGTTAAAACGATACCGGAAGACTACGGGCCTGTCTTGGAAATGATTGTAAGCAAAATCAAAACAGCCCAGGCAAAGGCGATCCATGCGGTCAATTTTGAGCTTGTTACACTATACCGAGACATTGGACAGATCATCTATGAGAAGCAAAGCAGGGTCGAATGGGGCGAGTCTGTAGTTGAGCGATTGGCAACGGACTTAAGAAATTTATTTCCAAAGACAAAAGGGTTCTCGTCGCGCAATCTGTGGATTATGAGGGACTTCCATGTTTCCTATCGGGATCATGAAAAACTGCAGACACTGTCTGCAGAAATTAGCTGGTCTCACAATGTGGCGATCTTATCGAAGTGTCAAAATCGGCTGGAGCGCGAATTTTACATCCGCATGTCGAAGCGGAATGGGTGGAGCTATCGCGCTCTCTTAAACCATATCGAAAGCAAAAGCTTTGAGAGGATGATGGCTAGCCAGGAGAATTTTGAAGCTAATCTTCCGGAAAAGGTGAGCCAAGAAGCCAAGCTATCAGTCAAGGATGAATATGCGTTCGACTTTCTAGAACTTGGAGATGAGTACAGCGAGCGAGAATTAGAGCGAGCAGTCGGTAGGAATATCGAATCCTTTTTGCGCGAAGTCGGACATGCTTACACCTTCGTAGGGTCTCAGCATCGTTTAGAGGTAGGAGGCCAAGAATTTTTCATCGATATTCTCTTATACCATCGAAAGCTCAAATCTTTGGTCGCGATTGAGCTGAAAAAAGGAGCGTTCATTCCCGAGCACGTTGGCAAGATGCAGTTTTACTTGGCAGTACTCAACGACACGGTACGTCTTACGGATGAAAATCCATCGATTGGGATCATTCTGTGCAGGGAAAAGAATCGCATGATTGTGGAGTATGCGCTTAAAGACAGCAATAAGCCTATCAATGTGGCTTCTTACAAGATTGTGCAGCAGTTGCCTCAGGAACTGAAAGGTCAACTCCCCACTGCAGAGCAGATCGAAAAATTGCTTGCACACATTGAGTAAACACTAGAATGCCAGTTCGATGCCGGCGTGCATCCGGTGCGGCGTCTCGCTTGCAAAGGGGCGATCCTTCAGCTGATGCAATTGATAGCCCCAATCGAGATAAGCCCTCAAATAGTCGCCCACATGGAACCGGGCGCCCGGCCCTACCGACGCCAACACCGCTGAATTTTTGTCGAAAATATCCTGATCCACGTCATTTGCATACCCAAAGTCGACAAACCCAAGAAATACCAGATCGGTCTCCCACTTCCTCTTCTTCACAATGTGCCAGGGCGGAATCCGAAACTCATTGCGCAGCAAAAAGCCCCGATCCGACACAATCTCATCCTCGTTGTACCCCCTGACCGACTCATACCCCCCGAGGACAAACTCCTCGCTCGGAATCAAGTGGTTGATCGTCAGCTGCAGCGAACTATAGACCAACCAGTTCATCTCATACGGCAGCTCATTTTCCCGCTCCACATTGGCTGTGAAATAGGCATAGGTGGGCTTGGCGCCCGAACGCTCTAACTCGTACTCGGGCTTCCGATCGAACGCCGTCATATAGCCCGGGCTAATCGTCACCACCAAATTAAACGTCGTCGCCCCAAACCAGTCGGTCTCTTTCCCTTGATACGCCAGCGGAAACTGGGACACGTCAATGGACGTCGGCGTAATCTGCGTCGGATCGATCGAGAGGAAGTTATTGGTCCGCTTAAAGTCGTAGCCAATCACCGCCTCGTGCTGATAGTGCTCCCGCGACCGGAGCGGAATCCGATACCGCCCGCTCGTCTGCCACTGGTAGCCGATCATTCCCTCCAGCGCCTCGACCTCCGGCTTCGTGCGCACATAGCCGCCAAACAGCTCCAACATATGGTGCCACGGCAGCGGCGCCTTATAGGCGGTCGTCGCGCTCCACCACTCGGAGAAATCGGGCGCCATCTGCAGCTCAAAGTCAAACAGGTGCCCAATCCCCCACAAATTGCCCGCATTGACGCCGGTCAAATAGCGAGAATTCCCCGCAATCAGGTTCCCCGTATTGAGATAGCCGCCATACACCCTTAAGGGAAACTGATCCTCCACCTGCACATGGACATGGGTCTCCCCCATCTGCCTGCCCTTCTCGAGCCAGACCGTCGCGTCTAAAAACCGATCGCGGCTTAACCACGCCACATCATCGCGCAACTGCCCCATGTTCACATAGTCGCCCACCTCAGCCCGAATCTGCTCGCGCACCCACTTGTTGGAAAACCAACGCGCGCCGCTCACATCCAGCTCGCCGATCCGCCCCACCAGCACGCCTACCACAATCACATCGCCCCGCTCGACCCCCTTAACCGCCACAATCGGAAACCCCTCTTGCCTGTAGTAGCGATGGGTCTCTGCCTCAATTTCCTTCACCAGCTCTGCATTGACCGGCCGCCCCAAAAACCCACGCATCTCGTCGGTAAATGCGCACGGATACGGGACAAAGAGACATTCGATCCGCACATCGTCACCCACCTTGGCGCTGCGCGTCTCTCCGGTAAAAGTCATGCCCCTCAACAGGGCATCCGCGAGCAGTAGCATAGAAAACATACCTCTCACGATAAAGAGAAGTCCCGAAAAACACCATTCCTACTCTCAAGGGACGTCGACTTCTTCATGCGGCAACACAGGCGGCTGGGGCGCATTGCTCATGCTATAGGAGAGCGAGGGCACTGAGACCTTGTAAGGATACATTATCGGGTAGCCGTACTTGTACCCGGCAATTTTTGTAATCGATCCGGCGACAAGCACATTCCCCACCACAAAGTTTTCGCCTCCGCCCCCGCTCAAATTTCCGGTCAGGTTCGCATAAAAGGCAAAGATATCGACATCCTCCCCCCCTTGCAGCGACTGCATCCCCGCAAACGCAATGCCGCCCACCGTACCCGCATCCTCGCTGTCCACCGTCCACAGATTCGGCACATCGGGGCCAATCAGCTGATTATCGCCCCCATTCCCCTCTATCGTCCCCACCCAGTCGCGCGCCTCCGACGCATCAAACACATCGGCCTGACCGCCCCCCACCAAATGGGTAAACCCTTCAAAGGTTGTCTGTCCATTGAGCACTCCGCCTTGCCCCTCTTGCAGCGCCCAGTAGTTGTCCGCCTCGGGCGCAATCAATGTGCTGCCCGGCACAAGCGTCTTAAAGTCGTGGATCTCCCGATACGACGGACACCCAGTCGCCGACTGCGCCGCCAGGTTCACCTCGACCGGCGCCCCATACTCCCGATAGTCAAACTGGTTGTGACCGCCATTACCCGCAATCGAGCCGGTCACACCACCACCCGGCAAAAATTGGAACACATCATCCCCAAGCCCGCCCACAAGACAAGGAATTCCTTGAAACTGGACACGCCCCAAAAATCCCGCATTCAATCCGGTCAGCGTCCACTCCGAACCGCCGAGCGGCCCCACCAGCGCATCGCCTCCCTTGCCCCCCACAATTCGCATTGCGGAATCGGTGCGCCCCAATAAAAAGCGGTCCGTATAAGGTCCCCCCAGAGC
>CAYGOG010000091.1:0-1149 GCA_964351415.1 uncultured bacterium
ACCCAGGCCCGCGCAATTCGTCGCGACCCCCAGTTTCAAGAATTTGCGCGACAGCACAACCTAAATCCCGCCACCCTCCGCTTCGATGTCACGCGCGACTTGCGAGGCGCTCCCATCCTCTTTTTGCATGCCACTCCCACGGCAACTGGCCCCTACCTCGTCCCTCTCCCCCCCATCGCAGCGCGAGCCGAAGCCATCCTCGGAGTCCTCGAGCGACATAGCGACACCCTCCCTGCCTACCCCTTTCCTCCGCCTCGCCCTCCAGCTCCTCCCATACCGGCTCCTCGCGATATCGGACCCGACCTCCGAGCGCGCCGAGACTCCGTTCCAGCCCCCGTGCCTCGCCCCGCGAGCCCGCCCCGCACACCCAGTCCAACGCCTCTCTCGCCTCAGTCTTTGCACGCCACCGAATCTCCCGAAGACCCAGACGCCGAACTCCGGGCATTGCGAGCCGAACGCGAGGCCCTCCATCAAACAATCGCAGGGTACCGCGCGCAAGCCGGAGCTCTCCAGAGCCAACTGGAGCGTCTCCATGGAGTGGATGCCGAGCTTCGGAACTTACTTCCCGAAGTGGGCACACTGCGAGAGCAAGCACGGCGTGGCCGAGAAGCCGAGGGGCGCCTTCCGGAGGTGAACGCGCAAAGGGAAGCTCTGCGGGTAGCGCTCGCCGGCCTTCAGGCACATATCCCTCTTCTGGAAGCCCAACTCCATGCAGTCCAAGAGCAGCTTGCGGCTGCCAATGAGGCGCGCGAGGCGGCTCTGGCTCACGGCGACGAACTCAATGTACAACTCGAAGGGGCTCGTGCCGCTCTTGCCGCCGCCACCGCCGCTCGAGATGAAGCCCAAGCGGCATACGGTGCGGCCGTAGCTGAAAGAGATGCAGCTGCTCAACAAATCCCAGCCCTTGAAGAGCAACTTGCAGCAGCACAAGCGGCTCTTCCCGAAGCTCAAGCTGCACACGATGCCGCAGAAGCTCAACTTCGAGCCGCACGCGATGCAGCCATAGCTGAAAGAGATGCAGCCGCTCAACAAATTCCAGCTCTTGAAGCTCAACTTGCAGCAGCACAAGCGGCTCTCCCCCAAGCTCAAGCTGTACACGCTGCCGCAGAAGCTCAACTTCAAGCTGCACGCGATGCAGCCATAGCTGAA
>CAYGOG010000091.1:1249-4567 GCA_964351415.1 uncultured bacterium
CACAACTTGCAGCAGCACAAGCCGCTCTCCCCCAAGCTCAAGCTGCACACGCTGCTGCAGAAGCTCAACTTCGAGCCGCACGCGATGCAGCCATAGCTGAAAGAGATGCAATCCGACCTCTCGCAGCTCGCGTACCCGAACTAGAGCGCAGTGTCCAAGAAGCTCGCGGCCATCTTGCCACTGCTCAAGCTGACCTCGCTGCCGCAGCTGCAACGCGCGACCAACTCTCGGATGAACTCGCCGCCGCTCGAGAGGCCAGTACCCAAGCAACAGCCCGTGCTGACGACATCGCTGGCCAATTCGCCACCGCACAAACTGACATCACTGCCCTACAAACAGAGATTGCAGCTGTCAATGAAAGCAACTCCTTCCTTCAAACGGCTCTTGTCTCTGCAAATAGGGAACGGGACGGCGCTCTGACACGAGCCGCTCAATTAGAGGAAATGCTGTCTACTGCGGAAGCGACTCACCAAGCAGCTCTTGAAAGAGCGGTTGAAACCTCTCGCAAAGAGTTAGTTACCCGCGCAAATCGAGAAATCGACAGAGTGCGTGCAGAAGAATCTTCAAGACACGCTGCCCAAATTGCAGAGCTTGAAGCCGCCCTGGCTAAATCTGAGCGAAGCAGCGCTGAAGTTCGCGCTCATCTAGCATCGCTTCACCATGATCTGCATCGCCTCATACACCCATCGTCAACAGGGCGACCGACTGAGAGTATTGACGCTCTTCTCTCCCAATTGACCTCTTCCAGATACGCGTTGGAAGACAGGTACAAGGCACAGTTAGGAAAATTACAAGCAGAACTCGCTGCAACTCAAGAACGTCTCACGCAACTTCAAGGAGTGCAAGCAACACAAGCCACTGCTCTGGCGGATCTGCGCAGCAGCCCCGCTGCAAAGGCATCCCAACCTCTGCTTGAGAGCGTTGTACTCGCCAATTCCGCAATCGATGCTCTCCTAAGAGATCGCGGTGATGCGCCCGATATGGTGGAAAAACTGGCAAAGAGTTTGCGCCGCCTAAGAGGACGCAGTCCCGGAGGATCTCTTTCCTCTGATGACATCGAAGCTCTTCGGTTTGCCGAAGCTCTGGTCGCGGCTCGCGGTGGCCTGCCGCCTGTGGACTCCAGCAGTCCAGCAGGAGCAGGAGGTGTTTCTACAGGGGCAGCAGGGTATAGAACCCCTCCCCCTGGTAGAGGGGGAGCGGGCCGAGGAAGCCCTCGCTCTTGATCAGCCTTCGGCAGCGCCCGCTTGTGCTTCGGTGATGGCCGCTTTGAGAATCTCGATTTTTGCCCCTTCAACGAGATTGAGAATAACGGTGCTCTCTTTCACTTGATGGATGGTGCCGATGATCCCCATCGCCGTCACGCGGTCTCCCTTCTTGAGGCTCGCGCGGAGCGCTTCCGCTGCTTTGCGCCGCTTTTGCTCAGGACGGTACATCAAAAAGTAAAAGAAAACGGCGAGGAGGCCGAGCATGATGGCCGTTTGGATCCAGCTCCCCTCTGCAGCAGTTGTGTCTTGAGCAAATGCGAAGATTGGGGCAAGTGTTGCGAACAAGGCGAAACGTTTCATCTGAAATTCCTGGTTGAACAACCTATTTTGCCCGAAGAAGGGCGATATTCTCAATGTGATATGTGTGCGCAAACTGGTCGACCGGTTGCAACTTGATCAGCTCGTAACCGGTGAGCGCGCGGATATTCTCCGCCTGGGTGAGCGGATTGCATGAGATGTAAAGGATTTCTTTGGGTTTTAGCTGTTGAAGGTGATGGAGGGCCAGCGGATCGAGGCCGGCGCGGGGCGGGTCGACGATGACGACGTCAGGGCGCCCCTGCAGGCGCGTGAGCACTTTGCCCACGTCGCCCGCCTCAAACTGCAGGTTGGTGAGGCCGTTGCGCTCTGCGTTGGCTTGGGCATCGCGGATCGCCTCGGCGCTGAGGTCGATCCCGATGACTTTGTGCGCGGTCGCGGCGGCGATCATGCCCAGCGTGCCGGTGCCGCAGTACAGGTCGTAGACGAGGCGCCCCGGCGCAATCAGCGACATCGCAGTGCGGTAGAGGAGCTCCGCTTGGAGGGTGTTGGGCTGAAAGAATGAGCTCGGGCTGATGCGAAATGTGAGGTTGCATACCGATTCGGTAATGTAGGAGGGGCCTGCGAGGTGCTCTTCGATAAACTCGGTAGGCGTCCCCTTGCGCGCGTTGTGGATCCGCACAAACAGCGCTACATCGGGGCTGAACGCCTCCTTGAGCGAAGCGCGCGCCTCGGGGGGAAAGGTTTCTGTGGAGAGGTTGAGGATCGCCATCCGCTCGCCCGTGCGCTGCGACTGCCGCAGGGTGAGATAGCGGAGGAGTCCCTCATTGCGGTGCGGGTGGTAGGCCTTGAGGCCTGTCTTCTCCCACCAGGCGCGCACATAGCGCACAGAGTCGGCAAACCACGTGCTGCAGAGATGGCACTCGTCGAGATTGAAGACGTAGGGTTCCGCTTGTGCAATCATCAAGCCGAGATATTTTGTGCCGCCCCGGTTTTCTGAAAATGTAAACTCCATCTTATTGCGGTAGCGCCACGGATCGGCCATACCCAAAATCGGTTCCACCGCTACAGGAAACTCCGCAAATGCCGCACGCACGCGCTGTTCTTTGAGGCGGAGCTGCGCGGCGTAGTCGAGATGTTGCAACGCACAACCGCCGCACTGGTGTGCGTGAGCACAGCGCGTGGGCACTCGATCGGGCGAGGCGCGGAGCACTTCAAGCAAGCGCCCTTTTTTCACGCGCTGCTTGGAGACTTTGAGTTCGATGCGCACCTGTTCGCCGGGAAGAGCGCCCGCCACTTCAACCGATTTGCGCTCGCTTAAAGGGGCCGCGCCGTAGCCGCGCAGAGTGAGGGAGTCTATTTCGAGTTCCATGAGGCAGACCATTATAGCCCCACGCACCCATTCTCAAGAAGATCATTTAAGCGACTGAGGCTTAGCCCTTTTTGCGTTTCTTGAGCTTGCGCTTGGGGGACGTACCCTTTTCTGCGGCGATCGACTCTTGGCGAAAGACCTTCGCAATTTTTTGGAGGTCGATTGTGCCGGTGCGGACCCGCTGCGCCGCCGTTTTATTTCCGTTGGTGGCTTTGGTGAGGTCGCGCGCCAACTGCGTCAAGAGAGTTTGCAATTGTGGGATCGTCTCTTTCAGTGCCATTCCTGTCGTCTCCGTTTTCTCTCTCCATAGAAATTTTGCAATTTATTGCGCAAGTCTCTTTTGTCGTGGTATACCTCTATTAATTGAAAAGTAGCCTTTTGGGCTAGCGCGAAAACTCTCGCGGTTCAACGATCGCAAAGAGCGCT
>CAYGOG010000092.1:0-4490 GCA_964351415.1 uncultured bacterium
AAAGAGGACATTTCTACTTAACGGAAAGCGGACATTTCAACTTAACGCTTACAAAAAAAATTTATGTATTTACAAACTCTTAAAATTAATGTATAATTTTTTGCATGGCAGCTCAATCTTCAAACTCACAGGCACTTCCTCCTATCGTATGGGAAATAGGCGATGGCGCGGGTCTTCTCCCTGATGCCTGCAATTGCTGTATATGCTATAGCGATTTTAGAGAACTGATAGAGTCTGCCACACGCGATGGCTTACCCCCCGTTCGTAGAATATACCACACCTACGCCGCACCTGATGAAGCCCCCAGAAGTCATGACATGTGCTTCCCGTGTGCTCGCGTTTATTTCAACGATGACTTTGCCGGTGCTCGGGTTAGGGCCTGTCCCGCATGTAGGAGAGAGCCTTCTGATGACGCTTCTTTATATATGCTGCCCCTGGAAGGGCCTCGCCTTTTGATTCGAGCGGCAAGAGAGGGGAGGCTAGCTCTTGTCACGGCTCTCTTAAATCACCCAATGGTACAAGAGTCCTTCGCTGAAATTGGAACGAAAGCGCTTGCAGAAGCGGCCTTCAAGGGCCATCTTGAGATCGTTCGCGCCATCCTCACTCACGCAAACGCAGGAGCACTCACTCCAAGACATTTAAAAGAAGCGCTTTTCAGCGCGGTCTACCAGAACAATCCTGAGATCGTTCGCGCCATCCTCACTCACGCAAACGCAGGAGCACTCACTCCAACAGATTTATGGGAGGTGCTAGCCGAGGCCACTCTCAGTGGCCACCCTGAGATCGTTCACGCCATCCTCACTCACGGAAACCCAGGAGCAATCACTCCAGAGCATCTAGGAAAAGCGCTTGTCTTCGCGGTCTACGGTGAGCATCTTGAGGTCGTTCGCACCACCCTCGCCCACGCAAACGCAGGAGCGATCACTCCAGAAGATTTAGGAAGAGCGCTTCGAACCGAGCCCTACTACTACATTGACCCTTCTGAGCCCCTTCCTGACGTTCTCGCTCATCATGAGATCATTCGCGCCATTGCCGCTCATCAAAGGGCGCACGGCGGGGTGACTGGCCGGCTCAGGCGGCTGTGTTCCCCCAGAACTCTGGCCGTAACAGCGGTCGCTATGCTCGCTGCCGGAGCAGCGACTTGGATGGCCTTCCCATCCAGCGATCCCGCCTAAACTGTTTCTGACTACCCTTTTAGAGATCCTTTCTGATATGCCGAAGATATGGTGCTTACCCTCCTTGCCGCCGCCCACCTGATCCTCTCCGACGCAGAGTGGCGCCAATTCTTGGGCTTTGATCGCTATCGGGTCATGCGGCGAAAGGCGACCGAGCGCCCGTATAGCGGAGCCTATACCCAAACCAGCGGCCCCGGCACCTACCTCTGCGCTGCTTGCCATACCGCCCTCTTCCACTCAGACGCCAAGTACCAGGCCGGCAACGGCTGGCCCGCCTTCACGGCCCCCATCGAAAGCCAACGCCTCACCTATAAAGAAGATTATAGCCTCCCCTTCCCCCGCATCGAAGTGCTCTGCAGTGGGTGCGAGGGGCACCTCGGTCACTACTTTTTAGACGGCCCCCCCACCGCGGGAACCCGCTATACCATTAACTCGCTTGCTTTGGAGTTTATACCTCAATGAGCTAAAAAGTAGCCTTTTTGGCGGCGCCAAAACCTCGGGGTTTAACGATCTCAAAGAGCTCTGTATTAATTCAATACAGCGCTCTTTGAGATCGTTAAACCGCGAGAGTTTTCGCGCTAGCCAAAAAGGCTACTTTTTAACTCATTGAGGTATGCCCCATGCCATTAAAAAAAGGATCGAGCCCCCAAATCATCTCCGCCAACATCAAAGAGCTGATCCATGCGGGACATCCTCAGCGCCAAGCAGTTGCAATTGCGCTCAGCGAATCGAGACGGACTCAAAAAAAGAAGCGCAAGAAAAGGAAAAAGTTGAAAGAATAGCGTAGGCAGGAAAATAACCTGTGCGCTATAACTTTCAGGAACCTACGCGAGGTACATGTCTTCTGAAGTGAGGAGCTGGGGAAAGTGGCGAGAGCGGTTTTGGCCGATTCACGCATTCGAGTTAAAGAAGATACTCCCCCTTCTCTTCATGAAGTTCTCGATTTCATTCTGCTACGGCATCTTGAACGCGATGAAAGACGGCTTCATCGTCACCGCCAAAGGGTCGGGGGCAGAGGCGATTCCGGTCCTTAAGGGGTGGATTGTCCTCCCGTGCGCCGTCGGCGCCACCGTCCTCTACTCCAAACTCACCAACCGCTTCTCCCGCTCCCAGCTCTTCTACGGGATCATCCTCTTCTTCCTCTCCTTTATCGCCCTCTATGGGTTTGTCCTCTACCCCTATGCCGACGCCCTCTCTCCCCATCAATCGGCCGATTGGCTTCTCGCCCAGCTGGGCGAACACAATAGCCACTGGATCGCGATCTACCGCAACTGGATCCCCTCCCTCTTCTTTGTCGTAACTGAACTGTGGGGCAGCGTCGTGATCTTCCTCCTCTTCTGGGGCTTCGTCAACCAAGTCAACACCTTTGGCGAGGCCAAGCGGTTCTACAACCTCTTCATCGCCGGCGGCGATATGGCCCAGATGCTCACCGGCCCCACCGTCTACTACTTCACCCGGAAGTTCATCGGCTCAAACTTTATCTTTGCGCTCCACTCGCTCACCGGCTTCGTCCTCTTCTTCGGCTGTATAATCATGGCCCTCTTTTGGTACCTCAACCGCTCCATCCTCACCGACATCCGATTCTACAACCCCGCTGACCACCATCAAGATGCAGGCGAAGTCAAAACAAAACTTTCTTTCCGCGAAAGCCTCCGCCTCATCGTCGGCTCCAAGTATCTGCGCGCAATTGCCATGATGGTGATCGGCTACGCCCTCACGATCAACCTCGTCGATGTCACCTGGAAAGGGAACCTCAAGCTCGCCTTCCCCGACACCGGCGCCTATCAGGGATTCATGGCCGCCATCACCTCATCGGTCGGCATCTGCTCCTTCATCACCACCACCCTCCTCAGCGGCCCCCTCATCCGCCTCCTCGGCTGGCGCTTCAGCGCACTTGTCACCCCCATCATCGTCGGCTCTACGAGCCTCCTCTTCCTCTTTCTCTTCGATAACCGAGACGCCCTCGGCCCCACGCTCTGGGGCTATCCCACCATCGCCGCAATTGTCCTCCTGGGCGCCTTCCAAAACGTCTCCTCCAAGGTGTGTAAGTACGCCTTCTTCGACGCCACCAAAGAGATGTCCTACATCCCCCTGTCTCACGAGCTGAAAGTGAAAGGCAAAGCCGCAATCGACGTCGTCGGCTCCCGCTTTGGCAAAGCAGGCGCCTCCTGGCTCCAAATCGCTCTCCTCCAATTTGCAGGCACCGGCTCCGTGTTCTCGATCACGTCCTATCTATTGCCGATCATCGCCGTCACTGTGCTGCTCTGGATCCTAGCCGTCCGCTCCCTCAACCGCCAATTCTCCGGCGACAAGCAATTAGCGATATAATTCTGCACTTAAAAGGATTGGATCCACTCGATCAGAAGCGAGTCGAGCCAGTAAAACCCCTTTTTCGAAAAGGGATTGCCCAGGTAGCCCATGTGGCCCCCCTTCTTGGTTTTGAAAATCTCGACAGAGGCAGGCAGCACAACTGTATCGATTGTGTGCGGCGAGACGATCGGATCGTCTTCCGCGAGGAGGATACGCGTCGGAACTTTGATCTCGGGGATTAGGTGCCGCGAGCTGCATTTGTTGTAATAGTCCACTGCATCGACAAAACCGAAACGGGCCGCGGTGTAGAGCGAGTCGAACTCCATCACCGTGAGATCGCGCGGCAAATCGGCCGGCGGCAACTCGGGAAACCGCTCATGCCGATACTGCACATCGGCCGTGAGCATCCGGATAAAGTAGCGCTCATAGATCTCGCCTCCCGGATTGCAGATCATCTTCACACTTTCAAAGAGGTCGATCGGGGGGCTAATCGCAATCGCCCCTTTGATAAATCGGTTGCCGAGGGTGCCGAGTTCCCCCGCCAATTTAAGCACCTGGTTGCCCCCGAGCGAAAAGCCGATGAGGATGATCGGCGATTCGGGGTTTTCCTTTTTCAGCCACTTAATCGCCTCAAAGAGGTCATCGCTGCGGCCGCTGTGATACATGTGGCGCGCCAACCCCTGCCCTGAGCCGCATCCGCGCATATTGAATCGAATCCCCCGAATGCCGAGAGGCTGAAGCCGCTTAATCAGGCGCACGAGATAAGGAGAGCGGTGGGAACCGCAGAGGCCGTGGACAAGGATCACCGTGGGGTCAGTGCCGCGCCACTCGCGGGGAGTCGACACCTCCATCGCCACTTTGTCGCCGTCTGGCAACCGAACCACCTGAGTCTCAGACTCGGGATCGGTAAACCATGTGTACATCCCGCTGAGAATCGTCTGCCGATGGGGGTCGGAAATAAACGGGAATGGGTCAAATGGGATTTCTTGGCTCATGCCCTATTAT
>CAYGOG010000093.1:0-4451 GCA_964351415.1 uncultured bacterium
TTTTTCCATCCGGGCCAGGCCAATGCGACATTGGTTTTGGATCAACTCGCCCACTGAGCGGACGCGGCGGTTGCCCAAGTGGTCGATGTCGTCCACATGCGCATGTTCGTCGCCCATCTTGAGGCGGATTAAATACTTCAGTGCGTGGATGGCGTCTTCCTTGCGGAGGGTCACAAAGGCCATCTCCTCATCGGTCGTCGGCACACCCAGCTTGTGGTTCATCTTATAGCGGCCCACTTTGCCCAGGTTGTAGCGCTTGGGGTCAAAGAAGAGGCGCATCATCGCCGAGCGGGCATTCGAGAGGGTGGGGGGTTCGCCGGGGCGAATCTTCCGGTAGAAGTCCTTCAGCGCCGATTCATACGAGTCGGTGGGGTCCTTCGCGAGCATCTTGATGACCGGATGGGTCTCGTCGGCCTCTTCCGCAATGCGGATCGCCGCGATCCCCTCGTCGACCATCCGCTTCAGCATCGCGGTGGTCAATTTCTCGCCCGCTTTGCCGAATACGAGGCCTGTCTGTTCATCGACGACGTCTTCGGCCAGAATCTTCCCGACCATCTTGACGAAGTCCTTCTCAGACTTGATCTTCACCTTCTGCGTTTCAAAAAATTCTTCGATAATATCGGCGTCGGTCGAATAGCCCAGTGTCCGGATAAACGTGGTCGCCAAAATTTTGCGTCTGCGCTTCTTCCGATCCACGTAGATGTAGACTAAGTCGTTGAGGTCGAAGGCAGCTTCGAGCCAAGAGCCGCGGTACGGGATGATCCGGAACGAGTAGATGATGTTCCCTTTCGGATGCCGCTCTTGTTCAAACGAGATGCCGGGCGAGCGGTGCAATTGCGATACGATCACGCGCTCAGCGCCGTTGATGATGAACGTCCCGTCGTGGGTCATCAAGGGGATCGTCCCCATGTAGACCTCTTCTTCCTTAATCCCCGTTTCGTCGGTGAGTCGGAATTTGACTTTGAGGGTGACGTTGTAGGTAATGCCGCGGCGGATACACTCTTCGGGGGAATACTTGGGTACGCCTAGGTGGTACGCGATGAATTCGAGGACAGTTTTCTCGTCGTACGATTTAATGGGAAAGAGTTCATTGAAGACCTCCTGAAGACCGACATTCTCCCGCTCGTGGGGAAGCAAATGGGCCTGGAGAAACTGGTTATACGATTTGATCTGCACTTCGATCAAATTGGGAAGGTCAATGATTTCTTCCCGTTCGCGGAAGCTCACCCGTTTGGGGGGGGTTTTCAGCACAAGTCCTCCAATCTCAATAAAATAGAAAATACAGAAGCTATCTTGTGATAGCTTCTGTGACCTGTATCAAAACGCGCGTTCAAGGATTATAGCCCTTTGAGGGTTACCTTGCCGCCAGCAGCTTCGACTTTCTTCTTGATCTCTTCCGCTTCGGCTTTGGGAGCGGTGGGTTTGAGCACTTGGGGTGCGCCGTCCACTTTCTCTTTCGCCTCTTTCAGTCCGAGACCGGTAACCTCGCGGACCACTTTGATCACGCTGATTTTCTTGTCGTCGGGGATTGGCCCTTCCAGAGTTACGCTGAACTCAGTGGACTCAGACGCAGCAGGCGCTGCCACGGCAGCGACAGGCGCAGCAGCCGATGCAACGGCCGCTTTTACGCCCCACTTGTCTTCCAGAAGCGTCTTCAGCTTCGCCATGTCGAGAACGGAGAGACCGCTCAAGCTTTCTACGAGTTGTTCTAATTGTTGTGCCACGATGAACCTCTACTCAATTTTAAATTTTTAACCATTTGCCTGTTCGGCAGTTGCGCCGGCCTTCGCTTCGAATACCGAGAGCAATTGGCTCATCGGAGATACGAACAGCGACAGCATAATCGAGCGCATATCGTTGATACCTGGGAGTTTGGAAAGCGCTACAACTTCGTGTCCGGGGAGCATTTTCCCTTCCACCTGGCCCATGAGGACCGCAATGGTTTCGGGATTTTCATCCGCAAACTTGAGCAGTGTCTTGGCGGCGGGGAGGACATCTTCTTCCCCGACAAATACGACGCCAATGTGCCCTTCGAGTTGGCCGAGGTCCAGTTGAATACCGGCCGCTTCGGCAGCTTTCACAAAAACCCGCTTCTTCACCACTTCAAACAGGTTCCCCGACTTCGAGAGCTGATCGCGGAGCTGCCAGCTGGAGTTGGGGGTCAATTTGTGATAGCGGGTGACGAGAATCGCCTTGCTTGCGGCGAACTTCTCTTGAATCTCATCCAAAAGGAATTGCTTCTCTTTTCTCATCGATTACCCCGCTACCAGTGTTGAGAGGTCAATTTTAAAACCAGGTCCCATCGTGGAAGTCAGGTGAAGTGCTTGCAGGAAGACCCCTTTGCTACTCGCCGGCTTAGCGCGGGCGATTGTCTGCACAAACGCCGCAATATTTTCTACCAGATGAGAGGCTTTAAAAGATAGTTTTCCTACCGCATTGTTGATCGCGCCGGTTTTATCGACTTTAAATTCGATTTTACCCGCTTTGACCTCTTTCACCGCTTTCGCGACGTCGGTGGTGACGGTACCTGCCTTGGGTGTCGGCATCAGACCGCGAGGGCCCAATACTTTCCCGAGCTTGCCGAGTTCCCGCATCATATCGGGGGTGGCGATGAGGGCGGAGAAGTCGGTCCAGCCGCCTGCGATCTTCTGCAGGAGCTCATCGGACCCGACGAAATCAGCGCCAGCCGCTTTCGCCTCTTCTGCCTTGTCCCCTTTGGCAATGACGACGAGGACGACGTTTTGACCGGTTCCGTGAGGGAGCGATACGGTGCCGCGGACTTGTTGGTCCGACTTCTTCGCATCAATCCCCACTTTCAGGGAGACGTCGATCGATTGGTCAAATTTGACTTTAGGGGCTTTTTGGAGGAGGGCGATCGCCTCTTCGAGCTTGTAGCTCCGAGTGCGGTCCACCCCTTCGACCATTTGACGATAGCGCTTCGAGTGCTTGGCCATCTTAGCCCTCCATCTCTACGCCCATCGAACGAGCGGTACCGGCGATCAACCGAAGAGCTGCCTCTTCGCTGCTGATGCGCATATCGATCATTTTCCGTTGGGCGATTTTTTTCGCTTGCGCGAGGGTTAACTTTCCCACTTTATCGCGGTTGGGCACTTTCGAACCCGACTCGAGTCCCAATTCCTTGAGAATCATCCGCGAAACGGGAGGTTCACGCATGATAAACGTGAACGACTTGTCTGCGTAGACGCTGATGACAACGGGCAGGACATCGCCGGCCTTGTCTTGCGTCTTCGCATTGAATTCCTTGCAGAAGGCCATAATGTTCACCCCGGCGGCGCCCAATGCGGGGCCGATCGGAGGTGCTGGGTTGGCTTTACCTGCCGGAATCTGCAGTTTGATCTGCTTTACGAGCTTTTTAGCCATGTTTCTCCTTTCCAAGTGCAAACGAATCGAGTACTCGACTCTCCTCAGAACATTTGTTACGCATCAGAGGCCGCTTGTTCTACTTGCCAGAACTCGAGGTCATCTACGCGCGTATCGCGTCCGAAGATTGAGACGAGAACGCTTAAGCGCCCCTTCTCGTGGTTGACTTCGGTAACCACTCCGATGAAGTTCACAAAAACGCCATCGGTAATCTTGACTTTGTCGCCCACATCGACCTTGTGTTTTTGGACGACGCCCTTCTTCCGATCTTCCACTTCTTGGAGGATGTTCTGAATTTCGCGATCGCTCAAGGGTTCTGGCTTATCGCCGCCCAAAAAGTCGATCACGCCGGGGGTGTCTTTCACAAACGCCCAGGTGTCATCGGTGAGATCCATCTTCACGAGGAGATAGCCGGGCCACATCCGCTTTTCGCTCACTTTCTGTTGGCCGCGCTTCACCTCTGAGACGTTCTCTGTGGGGATCAATACTTCCTCAATCAGTCCGGCCATCCCTTTGGAGGTGATGGACTCTTCGAGGGTCTTTTTCACCTTCTTCTCGTGCGAGGAAAGGACTTGAACGACGTACCACTTGTGCATCAATTACCCAACGATTGCCTTCACTATCCAGTTGGCCATCTCGAGAACGCCTCGGATGGCGAGGTCGACGCCGTAAATCGCAAAGCCGAAGAGAAATGTCGACAAGACGACGATCTGAATGGAGAGCATGAGCTCGCCACGCGCCGTCCAGCTGATCTTTTTCAGTTCTTCCTTCAACGCTCGGAAGGGAGACACTTTCTTCGCATCTACGCTCGGTACCGACATAGTTTTTCTTCCTATCGAGTGCGGAGGGACTCGAACCCCCGACCCGCGGCTTTGGAGACCGCTGCTCTACCAACTGAGCTACACACCCTTTCCGCCCAAGAACTATTTCAAGATCTTAGATACTGTTCCAGCACCAATGGTTCGGCCGCCTTCTCTAATTGCAAAACGCATCCCCTCTTCCATAGCGATTGGATGAATAAGTTCCGCTATAAGCTCTATGTTATCCCCAGGCATAACCATTTCAGTTCC
>CAYGOG010000094.1:0-4322 GCA_964351415.1 uncultured bacterium
TGCAGGGGCAGCGGGGGGTGCAACCCCCGACTGCCTATGGGAAACCCTTTTTTTATTTCTTATTCTCACTCATTCCCCGAAATTGTAAGCTCGGGAAAAAGGATTGGCCAAGTGTCTGCTGCTCTCTATTGCCCTGGAGAAAAACCCCACCTGCTCGATCACTTGGCCCCCCTCGGTGCGCTGCTCGAATTGCCGCTCTACGTCGACTCGCAAGAGATGCTCCGCCTCGCGGGTGTGTATTATCCCGACTTGCGGGTCGCTTATTTAGACGACTTGGGACATCTGGCGCGGCACTATGATTGTCTCTTATCGACTGCGACTTTTCCTCATGAACTGCGCTTAGTATTTGAGTCGTGTTACGGGAAACAGATGAAGTTCGTCTATTGCCCGCATGGCCTGTCGGACAAAAAAATCCCGCTCGCCCACTATCCGCTCCACGACTCTGTTTTTCTCTACGGCGCGCTCCATCGAGAACTTTTGGAAAACTTGGGAATTTGGACGCAGATGCAAGGGACGGCGACGATGGGAAACTTGCGCCTCGCGTATTATTTAAACCATCCGACGCGCTGGGAAGAACACGTGCCGGCCCGCAGTTCTCGGCCGCTATTGCTCTACGCACCGACGTGGCGCGATCCGGAGCAGGGAACCTCTGTATTTGATCGCGGTGCGCAATTGCTGCGCGAGATTCCCGATCATTGGGATGTGTGGATCAAACTGCATCCGCTCTTGGCAGAGCGCGATCTGGCAGCGACTATTGCATTGGAGCGGTGGGGCAAAAAAGCGCGCTTTCTGCTCGATGGAATGCCCATTTATCCGCTGCTTGCGCGGTGCGATGCGTTTGTGGGCGATGCGTCGTCGATCAACTACGATCTGTTGGCCTTTCAGAAGCCGCTATTCTTTTTATCAAAGCCGTCGGAGCGGATGGCGGCATCTGGCTTTACATTGGGCGAGGGCCCTCTCTTTCCGCAGATCGAAGCGCAGCTCGACAATGTGCCGCGCGCGGCGCAAGCGGCTCTGTATGAGCGGGCTTTTGGCCCTCTAGAACCGCTTACAGCGACCCGGCACCGTCTTCAGAGTTCTCTTGATACCCTAATGGCGGCAGGACGATCACGCTCCCCAAATTCGCCCAATCGGGCACCAGCGATCGGGCCTTAACTTGCAGCGGGCCACGCCCGACAGCTTCCACCGTTTCCACGGTTGCCACGCGCAATCCAGCAGGAAAAATGCCGTCGAATCCCGAGGTGATGAGGAGATCGCCTGTTTGCACGAGCGCCTTTGCGCTTTTTTCCCCTTCGTCATCGGCAAAGTCGTAATTAAACCCGACGCCGTTGAGAAGCGGTGTGCCTCCCCTCCATCCCTTCAATAGCGCGCCGCACAATTCCCCTTTTGCGCCATACTCTTCTTCGAGGCGCAGCTTGAGGCGGCTGATGGTTTGATCGAGAGGTGTCCTCCACTCCTCTCCGAGGTCGGCGCGCGCGGCGAGTTGCGCGCGGAGCGATTGCATCGTTTCGAGGAGCGCCCGATCTTGCGCTCCCCCGCGCGCGACGCGCACGGCGGGGATTACAGAAGGGTCTGTGAGGAGGCGCACGCGCGCCCGATCGGCGCTGATCCAGTCGACGATGCCGACCAATACGCCGCTGACGAGGACGGGGCTTTCTCGGTGGATCGCGCTATTCGGGCGCCGCTCGATCCAAACTGTTTGTCCCCAGGGCGCCGGATCGCGGCACAACACGCGCGCCGGCTCCGAGCGGAGCTCTGCGCTCAATCGGGTCCGAATCTCGCGCGCGCGCCTGCGGAGTGTCTCTTCCTGTGGTTTTTTCCCCTCGAGAGCGGCGAGGAGGGCGGCCTCTTCGCGGATCACTTTATCCGAGGCAAACCAATCGGCGTAGTACGCCACTTGCCCGCGGAGTCGCTCAATCTCAACTTCATAGGGGGTCTGCGGGCGCGGCTCTCCCCGTTTCCCGAGAGCGACCTGGCTGCGGAGTCGATCGACCGCCACTTGGGGCACATTGAGCACGCAGAAGAGCGTGAGAATCAGCGCGATGATTTGCATACAGTCCGAAATGCTTGAATGGTTCGCCCCATCGTTTTTTGATTGAGCGCGGCGACGTTGATTCGCCCCCCTTCAGGTGTGTAAATCGCCTCTTGTTCGCGCAGCTGTTGTGTCTGTTCCGGGGTAATGCCGGGGTAGATAAACATCCCGAGCCCCCCGCGCAAGTGGGGCCACAGCCCGCTCTCGTCGAAGAATTGTTTCCGGAGCGCATTGAGCCGCCCGCGCATCTGCGTCAACTCGGCTTCCCATTCGCGCCGTTTTTCAGCGAGCACTTGGACGACAACCCGTGCGCCAAAGGTGGGCGGATTGGAGATCGAGCCGCGGATAATCCGCTTCACTTGGCTGCCGATCCGCTCTTTTTGCACCCCGTCCTTCGCCGCAATGAAAATCGCGCCGACTCGCTCACCGTATAAACTAAAATTTTTAGAACACGAATAGGCGAGGGCAAACTCGAGTCCCTCAGAGGCAAAGAGTTCGACAGGAGCTCTATCTTCTGCGATTCCGGTGCCAAACCCTTGATACGCCATGTCAAAAAACGGCAGCAGCTTCTGCCCCTTAAACCAATGAGCCAGCTTGCGCCACTCGTCGGGCGAAGGGTCGAGTCCTGTTGGGTTCTGGCACACCGCGTGAAGGAGGACGACCCCTTCCTTGCCATGCATCACCTGTCGCGCTTTTTCCCAATCGAGAACCGGATACCGCTCGATTTTACAACCGGCGCGGGTGAAAATATTGAGGTGGTTGGGCCAGGTGAGGTCGGGGATAAAAATCGTTTTACTCACCTCTTGGACAAAAAAATCCGCTCCCACTCGAAGGGCCCCTGTGCCGCCCAACGCCTGCGCGCCAAACGTGCGCGACTTCAGCTCGCGCCAGCTCGGCCCAAACGCGATCTCGGCAAGCGCCTCGACAAACGGGGAGAGCCCCTCAATCGGCAGATAGTCGCACGAGGTGGGGATCTTCAACCCCTCCACGCAGGCCAGGGGCCTGGTTTTCAGATTTTCATCGCGGTAGACGCCGACCAGCAGATCGATTTTATCGGGGCGTGGATCGGCTTTGAAGGCCGCTCCCAATCCAAAAATAGGATCGAGGGCGCCTAGCTCAACGCGATCAAAGAACATGTTGCCTCATTTCCCTTACGACGCTATCATATCCCCTTATTTTAGGGGCGTTAGCTCAGTTGGTAGAGCGCTACAATGGCATTGTAGAGGCCAACGGTTCGAATCCGTTACGCTCCAACTATTTCTTTCTGAAGAACACGGCGCCCGCGATCCCCGCGACAGTCAAAGCCGTGCCCACCACATAGACCCATAAGGTCTTAGATGAGTAGTGCCCTTTCATCATGTGCGTGGCTTGTTCGCGGTAGGTCTCTGCCTGTTGGCATCCGTAGATCAGGAGAACAACGCCGATGGCGAGCGCAACCAAACCGATGATTTGCTTGGGATTCATATGTACACCTCTCCCCTCGTTGTATCAGGGAATTTTTGAGATGTAAAGAGGGTTACTACTCGCCTTCGAGGAGATCGAGGAAGGCTTGGAGTTGTTTGGCGCGGGTGGGGTGGCGCATCTTGCGGAGCGCTTTTGCCTCGATTTGGCGCACTCGCTCGCGGGTGACTTTAAAGCGCAAGCCGACCTCTTCGAGGGTCTTGGGCTTGCCGTCGAGAAGGCCGAATCGCTCGATGAGGACGGTCCGCTCGCGGTCGGTGAGGGTGGCGAGCACTTCGCTCATCTTGTCTTTGAGGATGGCGTAACCGGTCGCCTCGGCGGGCGATTCGATGGCGGTATCCTCGAGGAAGTCGCCGAATTGGCTCTCGCCGCCGTCGCCCACTTCGGCTTGGAGCGAGATCGGGTGTTGCGCGATCTTGTAGATTTCACGCACCCGCTCGGGGGTGAGGCCGAGTTCGACTGCGAGCTCTTCTGGTGTCGGCTCGCGCCCCGTTTCCATCATGAGTTTTTTGGCGCCGCGCAGCACTTTGTTGATCGTCTCGATCATGTGCACCGGAATTCGGATGGTGCGCGCTTGGTCGGCAATCGCGCGGGTCACGGCTTGCCGAATCCACCAGGTTGCATAGGTGGAGAATTTGTAACCGCGTCGATATTCAAACTTCTCCACCGCTTTCATGAGACCCATGTTCCCCTCTTGAATCAGGTCGAGGAACGAGAGGCCGCGGTTGGTATATTTCTTGGCAATCGAGATGACGAGCCGCAGGTTGGACTCCACCATTTCGCGCTTGGCTTCTTGGCTCTTGTCCATCCAGCGCTGCAGCATTCGGAC
>CAYGOG010000095.1:0-4299 GCA_964351415.1 uncultured bacterium
CCGTTGAGCGATTCCCTTTTTTAGTCCTATCATCTAAGTTTAGGGCATGGACAAGCCCCGCCTCCCCCCCAACTCAAAAGAATCGGAAATGATGGTTCTCGGCTGCATGCTGACGAACGTCAACGCTTTGAATGTCGGCTCCGATGGCCTGGAGGAGCGGGACTTTTACTACAGCGAGCATCAGTCGATCTTCAGCGTGCTCAAGGCCGCCTATCGGATGGACAAGCCCGCCGACATCCACTTGATCGCCGAAGAGCTCAAGCGGATGGGCAAGTTGGAGGTGGTGGGCGGCGTCAGCTATTTGACGAGCTTGGCGCAGTACGCAGGCACGAGCGCGTATGTGGAAGAGTATGTCGACTTGGTGCGCGAAAAGTCGATCTTGAGGCGGATGATCGGCGCGGCGCAAGATGTGGAGCGCTCCGCTCTGCAGGAGCCCGAAGATGTGGGCATCGCGCTCGACGATGCGCAGGCGAAGTTCTTCCAGATCTCCCAGAGCACGCAGCAGAGTGCGGGCATTACGGTCAAAGAGGTGCTGACCGGCGTGAAGGCCGAGTCGGGAATGCCCTATTTGAAAGAGTTGGAAGAGCGGCAGAAGCGGTTTAAAGAAAAGGGCCCCACCGATTTGGGGATCACGGGCGTCCCGACCCACTTTGTCGACTTGGACAAGATGATCAACGGCTTTGGCCAGTCGAACTTAATTATCTTGGCGGCGCGCCCCGCGATGGGGAAAACCGCGCTGGCGCTCAACATCGCCGAACACGTGTGCTTTAAAAATAAGATGCCGGTGGGCGTGTTCTCGCTTGAGATGAGCGCGTCGCAGCTCGTGCACCGATTGATTTGCTCACAGTCGGAGGTGGAGTCGGAGAAAATTGTGACCGGCTCGATCAATGGCGGCGAATATCAGCGGGTGGTGATGGCGGTGAACTCGATGATGAAGCACACGCTGATCATCGACGACCAGCCGGGCCTGAAAGTGACCGACCTGAGGGCGCGAGCGCGGCGGATGAAGGAGAGTCACGGAATTGGCTTTCTGATGATCGACTATCTGCAGCTGATTTCAGGCTCGGGGACCAAGAGCGGCTCCGAGAGCCGGCAGGTGGAGATCTCCGAGATCTCCCGAATGCTGAAGAACTTGGCGCGGGAACTGAGCGTGCCGATCTTGTGTTTGGCGCAGCTGTCGCGGAAGGTAGAGGAGCGGCAAGGACACCGGCCCACCTTAAGCGATTTGCGGGAGTCTGGCTCGTTGGAGCAGGACGCCGACGTCGTGATGTTCCTCCTGCGGCGCGAGTACTATGACCCCTACGACAAGCCCGGCATGGCCGAGGTCATCGTAGCCAAGAACCGGCACGGCGCGATCGGGAGTGTCGATCTGGCATTCCGGAAAGAGATCGCCCAATTTGCGAACTACGCGGGCGCTCCGGTGGACATGCCTGCAGGCAATGACGCCGCCTTTGCCGCGTTCACTCCAAAATAAAGTTTTTAGTTGATAGACGAATTCTGGGGGAGCCGATATACTGTCGGCCATACACTTAGGTTTTTATGTCATCTGTAAAGAAAAAACGACGCGCAAAAATTGCACGACACAAACGAAAAAAACGGCGCCGTCGCGACCGTCACAAGAAGAAATAATCGATCCTCTTGATCAAACATCCAAAGCGCTATCAAGTTTTAGTGGTTGGAGCTGGTCACGCCGGCTGTGAGGCAGCTCATGCATCTGCGCGCATGGGCGCTGACACGCTCCTGCTCACCATGAACTTGGACACTATTGGCAAGATGAGCTGCAACCCCTCCATTGGGGGAACGGCAAAGGGCCATATTGTCCGAGAGATCGACGCACTGGGCGGTCTGATGGGCAAGGTAGCCGATCGGACCAGCATCCAGTTTCGGATGCTCAACGCCTCAAAGGGCCCCGCCGTCCGCTCCCCCCGCTCCCAAGCCGACAAGGCCGCCTACGCCCTTGAGATGAAGCGGCGCCTCGAGCAAACGCCCAACCTGGACATCAAACAGGGGACCATCGAATCGGTGGTGGTAGAAGAGGGGCGCATTACGGCCGTTTTGACTCAGGAAGGGATTCTATTTGAGGCAGATACGGTAGTCATCTCCTCGGGCACCTTTATGCGGGGCCTGATCCACATCGGCATGACAAATTTCTCCGGCGGCCGCGGCGGCGACAAAGCGGCGACGGGGCTGTCGCCTTGCTTAGAAAGCTTAGGTTTTCGCCTAGGCCGCCTGAAAACCGGGACGCCCCCAAGGCTAAATCGGCGCAGCCTCGACCTATCGAAGTGCGAAGAGCAGGGCGGCGATCCGGGCGTCGTATTCTCCTACGATGAACCGGAGCCACGCCTGCCGCAGATGTCGTGCTACATCACGCATACCACCGCCGAGACGCATCGAGTCATCCGCGACAATATCCACCGCTCACCCCTCTACGCCGGCGTCATCCAAGGCGTAGGCCCCCGTTACTGCCCCTCAATTGAGGACAAAGTCGTCCGCTTTGCCGAGAAAGACTCCCACCAAATTTTTCTGGAGCCCGAGGGCCTCACCACCGAAGAGGTGTACATCAACGGCATCTCCACCTCGCTCCCCTACGATGTGCAGCTGCAGATGATCGCCACCATCCCCGGCCTCGAGAAGGCGGAGATCATGCGCCCCGCGTACGCCATTGAGTACGACTACGTCCTCAGCGAGCAAATTTCCGCGACACTCGAGACAAAACTCGTGCAAGGCCTTTTTTTGGCGGGGCAGGTAAACGGCACCACCGGCTATGAAGAAGCGGCCGGACAAGGGCTCATCGCAGGCATCAACGCAGCGGCCAAGGCCCTCGGCAAAGAGCCCTTCATCCTCAAGCGGAGCGAAGCCTACATCGGCGTGATGATCGACGACCTAATCCGCTTTGACCTCACCGAACCGTACCGGATGTTTACGAGTCGCGCCGAACACCGCCTCCTCCTGCGCCAAGATAACGCCGACCTCCGCCTGCGCGCCAAGGCCTACGAGTACGGGCTCATTGCTGAAGCGCAATTCCTCCGCATGCGCGCCAAGGAAGAGACTATCGCGCGCGAAACGGCCCGCCTCGCTACAATCTACAAATCGGGCGTCCATCTCGTGCAGCTCATCTCGCGCCCCGACTGGAGCTACGAGCGGGCGCTCCGCGAATATCCGGAGCACCTCACCGATTTTGGCGCCGACCTCAACACGCAGATCGAGATGGAGATGAAGTTTGCCGGCTACATCCAGCGACAGCACAAAGAAGTCGCGCGCCTCGAAAATCTCGACAGCGTCCCCATCCCCAGCCACTACGCCTACACCGCCGTCACCGGCCTCCGCACAGAAGCGCGCCAAAAACTCATCCGCTTCACCCCGCAAAACTTGGGCCAAGCCTCGCGCATCCCGGGCGTGACGCCCTCAGACCTTTCCGTCCTCCTCGTCGCGCTTCGGAAGAAATAGCGCAAGCCAGTATGGTAGAAAGCATGCTACTCACAACCCTCACACCCGTGCAAGCTTCTGCCATGGAAGAACACAAGCAACCGCCCACCGAACAAGTGGCCGCCGCGACGCGCAGCTCCGACCAGCCGCTCATCCTCATCCAGCCCAAAGCGCGCGCGGAAGACTTTGCGAAGGCCTTCGAGCTCCTCAAGAAAAGCAGCCCCACCTCGCGCATCCTCCTCCAAACCTATAGTGGCCAGACAATCACAGGGCTCACCGACATCACCATCCTGCCCAATGGCACCCTCGTCATGCTCAAACTCACCGGTCCGCAAGGTCTCAAAACTCAAATCATCCCTGTCGATGACTTGAAAGACCTCACCTATGCGCCTTAATCTCCTTGAGCTCTCCGTCCCCATCTTCCAGCAGCTCCAAATCGAAGAATCGCTCCTCCGCGCCGCCACAGGCAATTACTGCCTCATCAACCGAGGCTCACCTCGCGCGATTGTGATGGGCATCTCCGGCAAACCGCCCGAACACCTCCACCTCGACCGCGTCCGGCGCGACAACATCCCCGTCATCCGCCGTTTTAGCGGGGGCGGCACCGTGATCGTCGATCCGAATACCCTCTTCATCTCCTTCCTCTTCGACACCGCAACCCTCCCGATCGCGCCATTCCCCGAGCCGATCCTCCGCTGGTCCACCGCCCTCTACCAAGCCGCGTGGCAAATTCCTGGCTTTACATCCCGAGAAAATGACTACGTCATTCACAACCACAAATGCGGCGGCAACGCACAGTACATCCGGCGGAACCGGTGGCTGCACCACACCTCTTTCCTCTGGGATTACGACCCCACGAACATGGCCTATCTC
>CAYGOG010000096.1:0-4249 GCA_964351415.1 uncultured bacterium
TCTCTCTTCTCTTGTGGGGACCTCCCGGCAGCGGTAAGACAACGCTTGCGCGGCTCTACGCCCGCTCGTTTCGCTCCCCCTTTGTCACCTTAAGCGCGGTCATGGGCAGCGCCGCCGACCTAAAAAAACTCCTCACCGATGAGCCCACCCCCCTCTTGGGCCCCACAATCCTCTTTGTAGACGAGATCCACCGGTTTAACCGGGCTCAGCAGGACCTCTTCCTTCCCTACCTAGAGGAGGGGCGGATCGTCCTCATCGGCGCCACCACAGAAAACCCCTCTTTTGCCCTCAACCCCGCCCTCCTCTCCCGTCTCCGCGTCCTCAAGCTCGGTACCTTGTCGGACGAGTCGCTCGACCAGATCCTCGCCCGCTATGAGGGCCAATTGCCGCCCGATATCCGGCAGTCGATCGTCTCCTACGCCCAGGGCGACGGCCGCACATGCCTCAACCTCCTGGAAAACTGGGAACAGGGCATTGCCCTGCAGCGCCGCTCTCCCCTCTACGACAAAGACCGAGACGGCCACTACAACCTCATCTCCGCCCTCCACAAGTCGGTGCGCGGCTCCGACCCCGATGCGGCCCTCTACTGGCTCGCCCGCATGCTCAATGGGGGCGAAGACCCCCGTTTCCTCCTCCGCCGCCTCGTCCGGATGGCCTCCGAAGATATCGGCCTCGCCGATCCGCAGGCCCTTTCCCTCGCCCTCGACGCTGCAGCCGCCTATGAGCGACTCGGCTCCCCCGAAGGAGAGCTCGCAATCGCCCAAATCGCCGTCTACCTCGCCCTGGCGCCCAAGTCAAACGCCCTCTATACCGCCTGGGATGCCGCCCGCGCCGATGCCGAAGCGACCGGCCACCTCGCTCCCCCGCCCATTATTCTGAGCAAGCCGACCGATTATCAGTACGACCATGACCGCCCGCACGCCTTTTCGGGGCAACACTACTTCCCCGGCCCCCGCAAAAGTTACTATCATCCGGTCGAACGGGGCTTTGAGCGCGATATGAAGACTCGCCTCACCTACTTTGAAAACTTAAGAAAAAAAATCGAAAGCGGCGTATAGTCTCTTCCATGCTCGAGATCCATACACAGAAGCGGACCAAGGTTCACCTGCCCGATTACCCCTATTTACAAGACGTCCAAAATCGGATCCTCTTGGCCGATCTCACGCCCCTGCACTACCGAGTGCTCGAAGAGCTGATCTTCTCCCCGCTAAAAGTCTCGATCAAGCAATTGGCCCGCACCCTCGATATGGAAGAACATCAGCTGTTCCCCATTTTGCAGCGATTTGCCGCGACGCGCCTCTTGCAGATCGACCAAGATGCAGTTGTCATCGACAAAGAGCGGCGCAAATACTTTGAGTTTCAGATCGCCCGCTTTGCAGAAGACTTTAAACCCGACATGGAGTTTCTCCAAGGGCTCTTGCGCCAAGTGCCGATCCAAGTGCTCCCCACGTGGTATTCAATCCCGCGCACCTCGAACAACATCTTCGAGTCGATTGTCGAGCGGTATTTGCAGACGCCCCACACCTTCCAGCGCTATCTCTCCGACCTCCACTTTGCGCATCCTCAAGCAAGCGCCCTTGTGCGCGATCTCTTCGCTTCACCCGAGTTGCGCCTCTCGACGAGCGATTTCATCGCCCGCTACAACCTCGCCCGCGAAACATTCGAAGAGATCATGATCACGCTCGAATACCACTTTGTCGCCTGCGTCAGCTATGTGCGCGAAGAGGACCATTGGCACGAGATCATCACCCCCTTTTACGAGTGGCGCCAATACCTACTCCACCTCAGCGCCACAGAACCCGCTCCCTTCCGGGGCGCCGTCACCCGCACCCACAAGAGCGACTTTGCCTTTGTCGAAGACCTCTCCACTCTCCTGCGCGCCGCCAAAAAGCGCCCCCTCGTCCCCGACGAGTCCCCTTTCTCGGGCCCCCATCTCGCCCACCTCCTCGCCAAAGCGACTCTCCTCAAATACGGCGAACTCAAACAGGGGCGCCTCCACATCACCGAAACGGGGCTCGACTGGCTGGCCCTCGACAGCGACCAACAAGCGCTCACCCTCTACCGCCACCCCTACAATCAACTCCTCTCCCATCCCAACGCCTCTGAAAAGCAGATCCGCGAAGGGGAAAAGGCGATCAAGCGCATCCTGAACCGCGGTTGGGTAGATGCCGAGGAATTTCTCCGCAGCGCCCTCGTCCCCCTCTCGGAGGACTCCACCGTCCAACTCAAGCGCAACGGCAAACAGTGGCGCTACACGCTCCCCCACTACACCGATGCCGAGCGAACGCTCCTCAAATCTATCGCCTTTGAATGGCTCTTCGAGTGTGGTATCGTCGCAATTGGGACCCATGAAGGGGGACATTGCCTCTCGCTCACCCCCTATGGGGCCTACTTTTTTGAGGCCTAATGGTATTTTCTTGGAGCGATCTCCCCGCGATCTTCACGCTCGCCTTCATCGAGATTGTCCTCTCGGCCGATAACGCCATCGTACTGGCGCTCCTCACCCGCGCGCTCCCGCCCCGCCTCCGCTCCAAAGCGCTCTACGCCGGCCTTGCCTCCGCATTTTTGTTTCGCGCTGCCGGTCTCTTCGGCGTCGCCTTCCTCCTCGAGTTTGCGTGGATTCAGCTTCTCGGAGCCCTCTACCTCATCTACCTCGCCATTCACCACTTTACGACCCGCCCGCGCGCCGAATCTCACTCCACCGGCGTCGCCACCTTTTGGGGCACCGTTCTCCTCATCGAGCTCTATGACCTCGCCTTTGCCCTCGACTCGCTCGTCGCCGGCGTCGCCTTCGTCGACAGCCCCTCTAAAATCTGGATCGTCTATGTCGGCGGCATCATCGGCCTTGTCGCCGTCCGCATTGCCTCTGACCTCTTTTCCCGCATCATCGACGCCTTTCCCCGCCTCGAACCCGCCGCCTACCTCATGGTCGGCTGGGTCGGCCTAAAGCTGGGCCTCGACGCCTACGCGCACGGATTTAACATCACCCTCATCCCCGCCGATTATAATATCCCCTTCCTCTGGGTCGGCGTCCTCGCCGCGCTTGCCTATGGCCTGACCCAACACAAAAGGGCCCGATGACTGACCTCGTCAGCAACCGGCGCGCCTTCCACGACTACGAGATCCTCGAGACCTACGAGTCGGGCCTCATGCTCATGGGCACCGAGATCAAATCGCTCCGCGCAAACGGCGGCTCCCTCCAAGAGGCCTACGTCACCGACAAGAAGGGAGACCTCTACCTCGTCAACGCCTCCATTGCCCCCTACAAACAGGGCAACATCCATAACCACGAAGATAAACGGGACCGCAAACTCCTCCTCCACAAACGGGAGATCGAGCAACTCCAAAAAGCAGTCGCCATCAAAGGGCACACCCTCATTCCGCTCGCCATTTACCTCAATAAGCGGGGCTACGCAAAGCTGAAAGTTGCCATCGCCCGCGGCAAGAAGGCACACGACAAACGAGCCTCCATCAAAGAGCGCGAACAGAAACGCTCACTTGCCCGCGGCGAAGAATCTTAATACCGATCATCCGCTTTATTTTAGAACACACAGGATCGGCAGGATCGTCGCGCTAACGCGCGCCGGCAGGATAGGCAAGATAAAAAATCATCCTGCTTATCCTGCCCCCGAGCGTTAGCGAGGGGTTATCCTGCCTATCCTGTTTTTTTCCCTGTTAGATAGTATTGACAACTGAGTGACAAGTTCCCTATCCTCCACAGGTTAGAGGTGCACGTCATGAAAGCTGTTTTTTCTAAAGCCGATTTCGTCAATCTGATCGGAAAAATGCAGGGCATCGTCGCCCCCAAGCCCACCCTTCCAATCTTAGGCAACATCCTCGTACAGGCGATCGACGATCAACTTATCGTCAGCGCAACCGACCTCACCAACAGCATGACCTGCAGCATGGAGGCGAAGGTGATCGAAGAGGGCGCCATCACGCTTCCCGCCCGCCGCCTCTTCCAACTCGTCCGCGAACTCGCCTCCGCGCAAGTAAAAATCGCAGTCGACGCAGGCGAAATCGCCGAGATCACAGCCGGCAGCTCCGTCTTCAAGATCAACGGCATGGGCCGCGCCGAATTTCCCGCCACACCCGACCTCGCCGGAGCCGCTGAATTCCAAGTCTCCGCCCTCAAGCTGAAAGAAGTGCTCAGCAAGACCTCATTTTCCGCCGCCCGCGACGACAGCCGCTACATGCTCAACGGCCTCCAACTCAAAATGGCCGATGGCAAAGCGACTTTCACCTCCAC
>CAYGOG010000097.1:0-4245 GCA_964351415.1 uncultured bacterium
GGCAAAAATCAGGGGGCAAATCTAATTGTCCAGCAGCTTGCTGGACATTCATACGCAGTGTAAAATGCTCTCATGTAGAAGATGTTAGATCTGGAAAAACCACTGCGGCCGGGAAAGTCCGACTGAAGGTCTTTGCACAGCCGATCAATGACCTGGCTTCCCCATTTTTCGGAGGATTGGCGTCGGACGATTTCTTTTCCGATCCACCAGTGAAGTCGGACCAGCTCCTGATTGACTGTAAGAGCGGCTTTGACTTGAGACTCTCGAATGCGAGCTTTGATATTCTGGAGAAGGACGGGGTAGCTTTCGGGCAGGATTAAGGGAGTGGCGAGTTTAGGACTCATTGGGCTGCATCCAAGTTGAGCAAGAGCTCGGTTACGCGGGGGATGGTGAGGGAGAGGTCGATCGTGGTGTCGCGGAGGTTATAGGCGAAGACATAGGTTCGCTCGGCGCGCTCAATCCACCCTACAAACCAACGGATGGCGTCGGTAGGAAAGGTGCCATAACCTGTTTTCCCGTAGAGGGTCCAGCCATTGGGGAGGTCGTGAAGTTTGAAAAGTGTGCAGGTCATGTCGAAGGCGCGGTTGGAGATGGGGAGCGTTCGCTGAACGAGCTTTTGAAGGAAGAGGGCTTGTTCGTAAGGAGAGATTTCGAGGGTGGAGGTGAGCCAAAAAGCGGTGAGGCCCCCTGTGAGGTCGCGATTGCCGTAGTCGAAGGCGGAAATGTATTGGGTTAAGAGCTGAAGGCCCATGAGGTCTGCGAGTACTTGCGAGTACCAAACGCAGGAGGTTTGTATCCAAGTCTGTGGGGTTTGAGAGGACTTCCATGACTCGCGATAGGTGGAGTATCCCTCTTGAAAGGGAAACACGGGAGCCGTCTCATCGAGGAGAATGCCGCTGTCGTACCCCATCAAGCTGAGGGGAATTTTAAATGTGGAACAGGGAGAAACGCGGCGGTGGATTCCGGGCCCTAGAGAGGCGAGCTCGATATTGCGGCGGGCGTCGAGGAGAATGAAAGTTTCCTCGGCGGCTATGAGTGGGAGGGCGATTCCCCAGAAAATAAGTGCAAGTGTCTTGAACATCGCACGAGGATATCAAGAAAAATATTTATTAGGCAGCGCGCGTTTGGGCAAGGGCGCGGGTTCCAAAAATGTACAAGGCCAACGGCTTGATGGCTGCGGCGATGGGGTAGGAGATTGCGTCGGCGAGGATCGGATTGCGCGTCAGGTAGGTAAGGGCGAGGTTGGCGGTGAGAAAAGCTATGGCTGTGACGTCGTCGGCGGTATTCTCAGTGATCCTCATCGTTTTATAATCGAACTTTTCAACGAACTTCTTGCGGTCTAAAAACCCGGTGATGAGGGCTCCTTTCAGCGAGAAACCCCCAAACATGGCGCCATTTGCGATGGTACCGACAGCCACGGCGTGGATTCCAGTTACAATGCCTTTGAGTATGTTAGAAGTAAGTCGCGTAAAAGATAGGTGTGCGAGCGCGCTCATTGCGGCCATGCCGCACAGAGGGAATAGCCATCGAATTTTGAGATCTTTACCCTCTTTTTCTTCGCCTCTGATGAGGCTATAAATCATATCTGGAACATAGATGATTAGGGCGAGTGGAGACATTAATGTTGCCATGAAACCGATATACCGGCCGAGTCCATGGGCAAGGCAACCGCGCATAGAATAGGCGGCCAGCAAGAGTTGTGCGAAGGAGCGAAGCCCTTCGGCTGTTTTAAAACTTTCTGTTTTGCCGAATATGGGGTGTACAGTTGACATAGAAATCCTTAAAGGTATCGGAAAGAGAGGGATTTGAACCCTCGATACCCCTTAACAGGGTATACGTCCTTAGCAGGGACGCGCCTTCGGCCACTCGGCCATCTTTCCAAAGAGGAATCATGTTAGAGGAGAGAGCCGTTTTCTACAAGGCAGCATCAAGGAGAGTTTTGAGCTCTCTGTCCTCCATTGTAGAAAATTTTTACCCGCTTTAAACTCTAATAAAATTTTACCGAGTTGGAGAATGTCCATGGAAAAAGAAAACGACAAGCCTCTCGTTTCAAATAAATTGCGTTTCGAAGGTCTGAAAAGAATCAATCAGCATGGGATTGAGTATTGGAGCGCTCGAGAACTTCAGCCTCTTCTGGGGTATTCACAATGGAGACGCTTTGAAAATGCGATTCAAAAGGCCGAAGAGTCGTGTAAGCAATCAGGGAATGATCCAAAGCATCACTTTGCCGGCGCCGGCAACCCAATAATAAGTGGGAAGGGGCGTACTCAAATCGTTGATGATTATCACCTTTCGCGTTTCGCATGCTACCTAATTGCCCAAAATGGAGACCCCAGAAAGGCGGAAATCGCACAAGCTCAAAAATATTTTGCCATTCAAACTAGGCGGCAAGAACTCTCCGAAGAACTGATGGCCGATTTGGAACGGCTGGAGTTACGAAAACAAACTTCGGTGGAATTTAAAGCCCTTTCGGAAGCTGCCCGTGATTCAGGCGTCCAAAATTCTATGTTTGGGGTCTTCCATGACGCAGGATACAAGGGGCTTTATGGGGGATTAGGGGTTGATGCGATCAAGGCTCGCAAAAAAATTGACCCAAAAGAACAGCTCATGGACCGGATGGATACAACAGAGCTCGCGGCCAATCAATTTCGGATGACTCAAACGCGAGAGAAATTGAAGAGGGAAAATATCAAAAATCAAAGCAAGGCCATCGAAACTCATGAAGCTGTTGGAAAAGAAGTCCGAGGCGCAATTGCTAAAATTGGAGGCGCTTTTCCAGAAAATATTCCGCCAGCAGAATCCATTAAAAATGTTGAAAAACGGCTCAAAAAAGCAAAACCTGTTCTGGAATTAGAGGAAAAAGACGCTGCGGGATTAGGGAGGATGGCGGGGTGGCCCCCAGAATAGTTATCGCTTGCAAGGCAGATTTTGGGAGAGGTCATGGCGGGGGAGATCTCGCTAGAGATCTTCCAGGGAGGAGTAGGGCAGGGAGATGCGTTTGCCGTTGAGGGCGTTCCAGTAGGTGGTCATTTGGGTTCCGTCGGGGTTTAGGACCACGATGGAGTAGACGGGGAGGAACACCTCGCGGGTGGTGCGGATCGCAAAGTCGTCGCCAAAAGCGGCGCGCGCGATGGACTCGATTTGCGAGGAGCGGTATTTGCCCGGTACGCGGATGGCATGGCGGGTCGATTTGGTGACGAGCCCTTGGTCAAGCTTGGTTTCGGGAATGACTTGGAGGCGCGGGTTTTGGAGGTGGAGGCGGAAGGAGTTGCCGTTTTGCACGATGAGGCTTTTCTTGCGGCAGCTGTCGACCCAGGTGTCGAGGACGTTGTTCTCGACGTTGAGGAAGCGGGAGAGGCCATCGCGGTCCCACGATCCGCCGTGGGCGGCGAGGGTGTTGATGATCTTGAACTCGTGGCGGGTGGTGTTGGCGGCGATACAGTCGGTAAAGCCGTGGGTGTGCTCCCAAGAGTTGGTGTTGATCACCATTTCGCCGTCGACAAGGCCCCAGAGGATGATGCCTTCAGAGGTCTTTTCGGAGGTGCGGTTATATTTTACCTCCATGAGGAGGTAGGGGTAAAACTTGAGAGTGGGCGGGAGAAACTGGTGCTCTTTGTCTTGGAGGAGGGCTTTGCGGTTAGACTCCATGATCTCGTCGGCGGTGTAGCGCACTTCGAGCGTTTGGAAGCTTTTCGCGCCGATGTAGGGCTCGACGCGGTTGCGGACGGCGGGAAGGTTATTCCACGCCCAGTATCCACCGAGGCAAAGGGTTAAGAGGGCGACCAGGATCGTACCGTATCTCATGCTAGTCCTTTGTTAGTCCTTCATTGAGAGGAGGAATTCTGCGTTGCTTGAGGTTTTCTTCAGGCGGGAGACGAGGAGGTTCATCGCATCGACCGGTGTTAGGTCGGCGACGCCTTGTCGCAGCATGTAGATCTTCTCGAGTTCAGCTGGATGATAGAGGAGTTCCTCTTTTCGTGTTCCGCTCTTGATGACGTCGATGGCGGGCCAGACGCGTCGGTCGGCCAGGCGTCGGTCGAGGACGAGTTCCATGTTGCCGGTCCCTTTAAACTCCTCGAAGATCACCTCGTCCATACGGGAGCCGGTGTCGATCAGGGCGGTGGCGATGATGGTGAGAGAGCCGCCTTGCTCGACGTTGCGGGCTGCGCCGAAGAACCGCTTTGGTTTATGGAGGGCGTTGGCGTCGACTCCACCGGAGAGGATTTTGCCTGAGTGGGGCTGGAC
>CAYGOG010000098.1:0-4131 GCA_964351415.1 uncultured bacterium
CGGCATGCCCCTCCCCCATTCAAACGCCTGTGCCATTTCCTCAGCCGTCTGAACTTCAAGAAAAGCCTTGATAGGCCCGCCAATGCCAAAGGTGGAAAACTCCGCCAGCGTGCGGTTTGTCTCAATTTGCATAAGATGGGAATTCTAACTACTTCTTGTAGATCTGGTCGAGGATGGCGTTGACGAAGTCGGCACTTTCAGGGGTGCCGAACTTCCGGCAGAGGCGGATTGCCTCCGCGATGGCCACTTTCGGGGGGATGTCAGAGGTCAACTCGACCACGCCGAGCCGCAAGATATTCAACTCCACTTTTGAAATCCGCTCGAGCGCATATTCCTGCGAAGCGGCGCCGATTTGGGCGTCGAGCTCTTCTCGCTTTTCCCAGATTTGGAGCATCCGCGCATAGGCGTCCCGCACATGGCGGCGCGAGATCTTCAGCTCCTTCATGAGAGTGTCGATCCGCTCATCCATCTCGCCTTCCGCAAAGTCTTGCGCGTAAAGGAGTTGGAATACGATTTCGCGAGATTTTTCTTGCAGAGACATAGAGGCGGTAGGAGTATAGCCTAACGGAGAGAGGAGCGCAACATCCAGGCCGCTTTTTCATGTTGGTTGAGGCGGCGGATCAAGAGGTCGGCGCTGATGTCGTCGCCCCACTCTTGGAACTTCAGGATATAGGGGCGGGCCTGGAGGGCCAAACGCTCGTGCTGATCAAGGAGATTTTTGACAAAGTGGCCTTTAGCGGCGGTATCGGAGAGCCACGACCGTTTGGCAAAGGCGTGGAAGGAGCCTTCGGCGGCGTGGCCGAGGGAGCGGATCCGCTCTGCGATCTCGTCGACACCGTCGGCCATCTCCTCGTACTGTTTTTCGAGCATGATGTGGAGCGCAAAAAACTCGGCGCCTACGATATTCCAGTGAGCGTGTTGCGTTTTGAGATAGAGAGAATAGGTGCTCGCCAATAGGTCGGCTAACACATCTGCTGTCTTGCGGCGCACCGCATCTGAAATGCCATTCTTCATAATCGGCAACCTACTTGAGCCCCCTTGAATTGTCAAATGGGGATTGATAGTCTGAAATCCATGCTGGGGATTTTTCTCGACACCGAGACCAACGGCCTCAATGCCCGCGCTCACCGCGTGCTCGACATTGCGATGAAGATCGTCGATCTCGAGACGGGGCGCGAGGTGGAGGCGTATCAGACGAAGGTCGCCCTCTCGCGCGAGCTCTGGGACAAGAGCGATCCCAACAGCTTGCGGGTCAACGGCTACACTTGGGACGAGATGCAAGGGGCAAAGCCGCTCGAGGTGGTATCGCAGGAGATCATCGACCTGTTTTCGCGCTTGGGGGTCAAGAGGAAAAAGGCGGTTTTCATCTGCCAAAATCCCTCTTTTGACCGGGCGTTCTTCGCGCAGCTGGTGCCGCCGGAGACGCAGGAGATGTTGAGCTGGCCGTACCACTGGCTCGATCTCGCTTCCATGCACTGGGCGCTCATGCTCGATCGGGCCAAGCACAAAAAGGCGCCGTTGCCATGGGAGACGGGCTACTCAAAGGACATGATCGCCAGTTACTACCGATTGCCCCCCGAGCAAAAGCCGCACCGCGCGATGAACGGCGTGGCCCATCTCTTTCTGTGCTATTCAGCCGCAGTGGGTTTTCCCGACAATCAATAGCTCGACTTGTCTAAACGGACTTTACCGCGGAAGATGCGGTAGATCCAGTAGCCGTAGACGAGGACGAGGGGAACACCAATGGCGACGACGATCAGGAGATTGATGAGGGTGCCAGGCGAGGAGGCCGTGTTATAGATGGTGAGGCTGTAGGCGGGGTTGTTGCTCGCAAAGACGATGACCGGGTAGGTGCCGATGCCGAGGAGGCCGAGCAGGAGTGCGATGGCGATGCACGAAGAGATAAAGGCCCAACCGCTCCGGTTGCGGCGCACCTCGCGGCGAATGTTGAAAATGGCGAGGATGGCCAACGCGGGGATGAGCGCTAAAACAGGCGTTTCGCGGAACGGGGCAATCATGTGGGGCGCAAAGCGGATGGTCGCATAGGTGGTGACGAGGTAGGTGATGATGAAGAAGGCGATAGAGGGGCCAATCCAGCGGCGTACGGTTTTGTGGGGCTCTCCTTCGGTTTTCATGTGGAGGTACAGGGCGCCGTGCATGGTGACGAGCGCGACGCTGAGGAGGCCGACGAGGAGCGCGTAGGGGCGCAGGAGCATCTGAAATGTGCCGATATAGTCTTGCGCGTCATTGAGCGGCACTCCTTGGATAAAGTTGCCGACTACGATGCCGAGTACGAGCGCGACGAGCATGGAGGAGAGGGCGAAGACGACGTCCCACCGGTTTCGCCACTTGTGCGATTCCCGCTTGCTGCGAAACTCGATCGCGACGGCGCGGAACATGAGGCCGGCGATGAGAAACATCAGCAGCGTATAGAAGCCGGAGAAAATCGTGGCGTAGGCGCCGGGAAAGCCCGCGAAGAGTCCCCCCATCACAATGACGATCCACACCTCGTTGCCATCCCACACGGGGCCAATGGCGTTGAGAAAGGTGCGCCGCTCGTGATCGTTGCGTCCGAAGAGGTGCAGGCAACCGACCCCGAGGTCAAATCCATCGAGCACGGCGTAGGCCAAAATGGACACGGCGATGACGAGGTACCAGAGTGTGGGGAGGTTCATGAGTGTCCGTAGGGGGTGCGGTAAATCAGATCGGACTCCACCCCTTCGGGGCCGTCTTTAATTTTCCGGTCGAGGAGGAAGAAGAAGAGGAAGGCGAGCAGTCCATAGATACAGGTAAACATGATCAGCGAGCCGATCACTTGTCCGGGGACAATGGCGGTGGAGACGCCGTCTTGCGTGCGCAGGATGTGCCATACGATCCACGGTTGTCGCCCCACTTCAGCGGTGATCCACCCGGTCTGCTGTCCAATATGGGGGAGCGCCACGGCGAAAATAGCCGCCTTCAGGAGTTTCGGCGATTTCTCCAGTCGCCCGCGGCGCCATTGCCAGATGCACAACCCGGCGATCAGCGCCATCAAGCTCCAGGTCGCGACCATGATGTGAAACGTTTGGAATACAAGTTGCACATTGGGCCACTCATCTTGCGGGACTTGGTCGAGGCCGGGAATGCCCCGATCGAGCTGTCGGTAGACTAGGTAGCTCAAGCCGCCCGGAATGCGCAGCCCCACGACTTTCTTCTCTTTTGTGTCGACCCAGCCGGCCACCGTAATGGGAGTGGACTCCGCCGTTTGGTAGACGCCCTCAAATGCGGCCAATTTTGCCGGTTGATACTGCGCGACAAGGCGGCCGCTCCGATCGCCCGAATAGAGCTGCAGCGCGAGCGATATGGCGGCTACGATGAGGCCGATTTTCATCATCGGCCGCGCCACTGCCACATGCCGCTTTTTCAGCATGTAGTAGGCGGCCACGCTGATCACAAAAAAGGCGCCGGTGAGCCAACAGCCCAACAGGACGTGCAGGAGCCGATCCATCGCCGACGGGTTAAATACCACCTCCCAAAAACTCGCCACAATGGCGCGAGGCCCCTCCGGCGTCATCTCAATTGTGTGGCCTGCGGGCGTCTGCATCCACGAGTTGGCAACCACGATCCATACGGCGCTGAAGTGGGCTCCGAGCGCGACGCAGATCGTGCTAAAGTAGTGCAGTTTAGGGCCGACTCGTTCCCAACCAAAGAGCAGAATGCCCAAGAATCCCGCCTCCAGAAAGAAGGCGAAGATCCCTTCGGCGGCCAATGCGCTGCCAAAGACGTCGCCCACAAAGCGGGAATAGCGGGACCAATTCGTGCCAAAGGCAAATGTCTGGACAAGTCCGGTCGCCACGCCGAGGGCAAAGGTGAGGGCGAAAATCTTGATCCAGAACGAGGTCATCTCCTTGTAACGCAAGTTGCCTGTTTTCAGGTAAATCCCCTCCATGATCACCAGCATGAGCCCAAGGCCAATGCTCATCGGGGGGAACAGATAGTGGAAGCAGGTATTGAGCGCGAACTGGATGCGCGAGAGGGTGAGTACGTCCATAAATTTTACTTGTCCGATATACCGCTATTAGTTGAAAAGTAGCCTTTTGGGCGGCGCCAAAACCTCGGGGTTCAACGATCGCAAAGAGCGTTGTATTGAAT
>CAYGOG010000099.1:0-4084 GCA_964351415.1 uncultured bacterium
GGGCAAAAAAGTATTGGAGGAGGGTGCCGAGGACAAGGCTGGGGACCGAGAGGCAGAGGGTGGTGAGGGCTAGCGCTGCGTGATCTTGCCAGCGGCCTCGGTGGAGCGCGGCCCAGGAGCCGAGGGCGATGCCGGCGGGGAGGGCGAGGAGGAGGGCTTGCAGGCCGAGGAGGGCGGAGTAGGGAAAGGCGTTGCGGATGAGGGTGGAGACGTTGCGTCCTTGATGGACAAGGGAGGGGCCTAGGTCCCCTGATAAACATTTTTTGATGAACGCAAGGTACTGGGTGAGAATGGGTTGGTTAAGTCCGTAGTGGGCGCGGAGGGCGCGGATGAGCTCGGGGGGGAGAGTTTGCTCCTGCTGGAACGGGTCGCCGGGGAGGGCCTTCATCAAGAAAAAAGTGAGAGTGAGGATGCCGAAGAGGGTGAGGAGAAGAGAGTCTCCTTTAGGGAGAAGGTAGCGAAACATCGTGACTTCTTTTATACTCGCTCCCCGCATGAGACTCAATCGGAACATCCGCCATAAGCGCACTTTTCATTTTACCAGCCTCGGCTGCGCCCGCAATCTCGTCGACAGCGAGGTGATGATCGGCATCCTCCTCAAAGCGGGGTATGAGATCACGGGCGAGGCCGCTGAGGCCGATTATTTGGTCGTCAACACGTGTGGCTTCCTCGAGGCGTCGCGCAGCGAGGGGATCGAGGTGATCGACGAGCTCTTTGAGGAGAAGAAAGAGGACGCGAAGGTGATCGTCGTCGGCTGCATGGTGAACAAACACAAGGCAGAACTCGAGGCGCACTTCCCGCATGTCCATTATTACTTGGGGTCGGGCAACGTGGAGAAGATCCTCGATGCGGTGCGGTCGGGGGAGAAGGGCGAGGAGTTGAGCGCGCAGAGCTATCTCGAGTGGGGCGAAGTGCCGCGCACGCTCTCGACGCCGCAGCATTACGCGTACTTGAAGATCGCCGAAGGGTGCAAGAAGCGGTGTGCGTTTTGCATTATCCCCGCGATCAAGGGGCCGCTGAAGAGCAAGTCGGACGAACAGGTGCTCAAAGAGTTTAAGGCACTTCTCGCGCAGGGCGTGCATGAGATCGACCTGATCGCGCAAGACTTGGGCGACTACGGCAAAGATCGGCAAGAAAAAGGGGCATTGGCGCGACTGGTCCGGCAGATTTTGCAGATCGACAAGCCGTTTTGGCTTCGGTTTCTCTATCTGTACCCCGATGAGATCGACGATGAGATGATTGCGCTGATGAAGAGCGATCCGCGGATTTGCCCCTATGTGGATATGCCGATTCAGCATATCTCCGATCCTGTGCTTAAGGCCATGCATCGGACGACGAATCGGGCGCATATCGAAGCGACGATCCGGAAACTGCGCGCCGAGATTCCCGACATTTCCATTCGGACGAGCTTGATGGTGGGATTTCCGGGCGAGACCGACGCGCAGTTTGAAGAGCTGTTGCAGTTTGTGCAAACGACGCCGCTCGACCACGTGGGGATCTTTGAGTTTTCGCTTGAGAAAGAGGCGTATGCGGCGCGGCTGCCTCATCAGATTTCGGATGAGGTGAAGCGGGAGCGGCTCAATCGGTTGGCGGCGGCGCAGCAAGAGGTCAACCAGCGGTGGAATCGGCGGTGGATCGGGCGGCGGTTGTCGGCCTTGATTGAGGGGCCGCACCCGGACTCGGAGCTGCTGCTGAAAGCGCGCCATCAGGGACAAGCGCCCGACGTAGATAGCTGCATCATTTTGAACGACTTCACCGGTGTAAAACAGGTGGGACAGCTCGTAGAAGTGGAAATCACAGACGTTGCGGGGTTTGACCTCGTAGGGCGTGTACTTTCGGAGAAGCCGTGTCGCACGCTTGCATTAATTTAAAGCCGAGCCGCGATCGGTCGATTCGCCAGGGGCACCACTGGGTGTTTTCGGGGGCGGTCGCCGTTGCGCAAGGGTTAGAGGAGGGGGGCACGGCAGAAGTGCGCTCTGCGGATGGCGAGCTGCTGGGCACGGCGCTCGTAAGTCCCGGCCGATCCATTCTCGCGTCTTTGCTCGCGCGCGGCACGCAAACGATAGAAGATGCGCTGAGATGGCGTATAGCCGAGGCGATTGCGCTGCGCCGGGCGCTTCCGATCGGTTCAAATGCGGTGCGCCTCGTGCACGCCGAGGGGGATGGGATTCCCGGCCTGATCATCGACCAATATGACGACGTCGCCGTGCTCCAACTCTCGCATCCATCGCTCGAGCCATATCGGGGGCTCATTGCCTCGCTGCTGCCAGCCAACACAGTCTATGAAAAGTCCACCACGGCGCTGCGGAAGAAACTGGGCGGCTTTGATGTGCGGGCGCTCCTCAAGGGGCCGGAGAAACCGCAAGTGGAAGTTATCGAGCGGGGGATGAAATTCTCTGTCGACCTGCTGCAGGGGCAAAAGACGGGGCTCTTCCTCGACCAGCGGGAGATGCGGAGCCTGATCCGCACAATGGCGTACAATCGGCGGGTGCTCAACTGCTTCTCCTATACGGGGGCCTTTACCGTTGCGGCGCTGATGGGGGGAGCTAAAGAAGTGGTCTCGGTCGATGTGAGTGCAAAATGTGGGCCCGCTCTCGAAAACAATCTCGCGTTGAATGGGTTTGCGGCGCCGTTTGTGGCCTCCGATGCGGCCGACTTTATCCGCAACGACCCGCTGCAGTTTGACCTCGTCATTCTCGACCCGCCCGCCTACGCGAAAAAACAAGCCGATGTGCCGGGGGCATTCCGCGCTTACAAAGACCTCAACCGCGCGGCGCTTGCTAAAATGCCGCCCCACTCCCTTCTCCTCACCTGCTCGTGTTCGGCGTTTGTGCATGAAGAGCTGTTCCAGAATATCCTCTTTCGCGCGGCGCACGAAGCGGGGCGCTCCGTGCGCATTCTGGAGCGGCACCGCCAAGCGCACGACCATCCGGTCTCGCTCTTCCATCCCGAGACCTCCTATCTGAAGAGCTTCCTGCTCTATATTTCGTGATGTGGTATTTTCAAAAGCATGGATACGAAAAAGCTGTTGGGCCCTGAGGCTGAGTCTCTTTTAAGTCATGTGTGCAAGACGATCTCGAAAGAGAGGCTGCATGCGCCGGGTCCCGACTGGGTGGACCGGATTTTCGGTCCGTCAGATCGGTCGGTGAGGGTACTGGGGAGCCTTGCGGCGCTCTTTGGCCACGGGCGGTTGGGCGGCACGGGCTACCTATCCATCTTGCCGGTGGATCAGGGCGTGGAGCACTCGGCGGGCGCCTCCTTTGCGCCCAATCCAGAGTATTTCGATCCTGAGGCCATTGTGCGTCTCGCGATCGAGGGGGGCTGCAATGGCGTCGCGAGCACGCTGGGCGTGTTGGGCAGCGTTGCGCGCAAGTACGCGCACAAAATTCCATTTATTCTGAAGTTGAATCACAACGAATTGCTCTCGTATCCGAATAGCTTTGATCAGACGATCTTTGCTCAGGTGGAGCAAGGCTATGAGATGGGCGCTGTGGCGGTGGGGGCGACGATCTATTTTGGGTCGGAGGAGAGCCGCAGGCAGATCGTCGAGATTGGTGAAGCGTTTGCGCGGGCCCATGAGCTGGGGATGGCGACTGTGCTCTGGTGCTATTTGCGCAACAGCGCGTTTAAAGCGGACAAGGATTACCACGAAGCGGCCGACTTGACCGGTCAAGCGAATCACCTGGGTGCAACGCTTGGCGCAGACATCGTGAAGCAAAAATTGCCCACGGTGAATGGCGGCTTTAAGGCGCTGAAGTTCGGCAAGACGTCGGACGAAGTGTACGCGAAACTCTCGAGCGATCATCCCATTGACTTGTGCCGCTATCAGGTGGCGTGTGGCTACATGGGGCGCATTGGCCTGATCAACTCGGGCGGTCCCTCGGGCAAGAATGATCTGGCGGAGGCTGTGCGCACCGCGGTGATCAACAAGCGGGCGGGCGGCATTGGGCTCATTTCGGGGCGCAAGGCGTTCCAGAAGCCCATGCGAGAGGGTGTCGAGCTGCTACACGCCATTCAGGACGTCTATTTGGATAGGAAGATTACGCTGGCTTAGCGGGCCCACGGGTAGGGTTGTGTTGTGGGG
>CAYGOG010000100.1:0-4072 GCA_964351415.1 uncultured bacterium
ATATATATCGTAAATACAGGAGCCTTAACGCTTTAGGTAATCCTCGAGGGGCCCCTCAAAGAAATGGACCCCATCCGCCTCGAAGGCTAGAATCTTGGTGGCATAGGTGTCGATGAGGCCCCGGTCGTGGGAGGCGACGAGCGAGGTGCCGGACGTAAACTCTTCAAGTCCAGTGGCTAAGGCAGAAACCGCCTCGAGGTCGAGGTGGTTGTTGGGCTCGTCCATGAGGAGGAGGTTGGGGGCGACGAGGAGGAGGCCGCCGATGAGGAGGCGGGCTGTCTCGCCGCCGGAGAGGGCGCGCACCTGTTTAAAGGCGTCGTCGCCTGCGAAGAGCATCCGGCCGAGGGTGCCGCGCACATCTTGGTCGAAGATCGATTCGCGCCGTTTTTTCAGCCACTCAAACGCGGTGATTTCGGAGGATTTGTCGACCGCCTCTTCGTGGTTTTGGGGGAAATAGCCGATGGCAACTTGATGGCCATAGACGATTTTTCCCTCATCGGGGGGGATGAGGCCGGCGAGGATTTTGAGGAGGGTGGTTTTGCCGCGGCCGTTGTTGCCGATGATGGCGACCCGGTCCCCTTTGTGGATCTCAAAGTTCACTTTCCGAAAGACAGGGACGCCATTGAATGACTTGCTTAAGCCCGTGACTTTGAGCACGACCTGGCCGGAGGGTTTTTCTGGAATGGGGAAGCGGATGTAGGGGCGCTGGATGTTCGATTTTTTCAGCTCGGAGGGCTGGAGGCGGTCGATCTCGCGGATGCGGGACTGCACTTGGCTTGCGCGGGTGCCGGCGCCGAAGCGGGCGACAAACTCGCGGAGTTGGGAGGCTTTTTTCTCTTTGGCTTTGTTCTCTTCTTCGGCGCGCTCGCGGACGGCGGTTTTGGTGACGAGCATGGCGTCGTAGTTGCCTGGATAGGTGATCACCGTTTCGTAGTCGATATCGGCGATGTGGGTGCAGACGGCATTGAGAAAGTGCCGGTCGTGGCTCACGACGACGAGAGTGCCCTGGTAGTTGTGGAGGAACGACTCGAGCCACGAAATCGACTCGAGGTCTAAGTGGTTGGTCGGCTCGTCGAGGAGGAGCGCTTCGGGGTGGCCAAAGAGGGCTTGGCAGAGGAGGACGCGGAATTGCCAGTCGTTTGGGACCTCTTTCATCTTGCGGCGATAGGAGCCTTCAGGGATCCCCATGCCGGCGAGGAGCGTTTCGGCTTCTGATTCGGCGGTGTAGCCCTCTTCCTCGGCAATCACCTCTTCGAGCTCGCCCAGTCGAATGCCAATGGCGTCGGTGATCTCTTGTTCATACAAGCGGTCCCGCTCCTCCATCGCCTTCCAGAGGCGGCTGTTGCCCATGATCACCGTCTCAATGAGATCGCGCTCGCGGAATTCCTCGATTTTTTGCTTGAGGAACCCCACTTTTTTCGGCAGCGTCACAACGCCCGTATCGCATGGCTCGGTCCCCATCACGATCCGGAGGAGGGTCGATTTGCCGGCGCCGTTGGGGCCGGTTAAGCCATAGCGGCAGCCGTCGTTAAAGGTGAAGGAGACGTTTTCAAAAAGCGTGCGGGCGCCGATTTTCTTGGAGATCTTATCGAGGGTGATCATAATGAAGACTAGGATAGCACGTTCTATGCGATTCACTGAAGGGGTTCCCGTCTATCTCGCCCATCTCGAGAAAGCCAAGGGCGCCTCGCCTCATACAATTCGGGCGTATCTGACTGATTATAAGCATTTTGCGCTCTTTTCCGAGGAGGTGGCGCTGGCTGAGGTAAGCAAGCGGCTGGTGCGGCGCTACCTGGCCTCTCTGCACGAGGCGGGGGCGAGCACGCGGACGATTTTAAGGCGGGTGTCGGCGCTGCGGAGCCTGTTTGAGTTTGCCAAGCGGGAGGGGTGGGTGGCGGCCAACCCCTTGGACGACCTGGAGAGCCCGCGGCGCGAGCGGAAGATTCCGCCGACCGTGACCTACTCGCAGGTGGAGCATCTCTTTGCCCAGGCCGATCCGACGACGGCGTTGGGTTTGCGCGATCGGGCGATTCTGGAGCTGTTTTATAGCTCTGGGTTGCGGTTGAGTGAGCTTGTGGGGTTGAACCGCGAGAACTTTGACGACCGCGAGCTGACGCTGCAGATCTTTGGGAAAGGGAAAAAGGAGCGCACGGCGCCCATTACGCAGACGGCGGCCGACTGGATCAATCGGTACCTCTGCGATCCGCATCGAGTGGAACAAGAGATTCAGGCGATTTTTCTCAACCATAGGGGCAGGCGGCTCACGTCGCGCTCAGTGGATCGCCTCTTTGCCGGCTATCTCAAGAAAAGCGGCCTCTCGGAGCGGATCACGCCCCACGTGATCCGGCACACCATTGCGACCCACTGGCTTGAAAAGGGGATGGATTTGAAGACGATTCAGATGCTGTTGGGGCATACGTCTCTCACGACGACGACGATCTACACCCACGTCTCGACGCAGCTCAAGCGAGACGTCTATCAAAAGACGCATCCGCGGGCGTAGCGTTATAGGCAGTCGGGGACTGCGTCCCCCCCAAAAAAACGCTTAGCTTGCTCTATAGTCTCAGGCCTTAAGACCCGAGGTTATTGTCTTGCGCGGGGGGCTCGATCCTCTCCTGTTTGGTTTTTTGATAGAACGCGTTCAATCCAGGAGGGCTTTTTTGTAAGCATTTAAGGATTAGCCACTAACACGCTATTACTTGGATTTTTTATTGTAAAAAAAAGATTAGTATGATAAAGTTTATTTAAAGACGGAGGCTTTATGGCGGCAGCAGCAAGTGGTGCAGGAGGGGCTGGTTCCACAGCTTCTGTAGGAAGGGGAGTTGATCGTAGATTGCCGATCATTGGCAAAACAGAAGAGGTCTGGAAAGCGTTTGTTCGGGGTCATTATGAACAATGCGAACGGTACAAGGATCTTGCAGAAGCAGAACGAACGCCTATTCTTGCATTTTTGGAGGAGCGGTTTGACTTATCTCCAGTTGAAGCTGTGGATCGATTATTCCCCTCCAAGAAAACGGTCGTGGTAACCAGAGATGAAAAAATCAAAAGAGCCTTGGAAAAGGTAGGAGAGGAGGCTATCTGCATGGAATTGCCTCCCTCAAAAGCTCGTCAAGCTGAAGGGGTTCAAATGGCCAAAAAGCTCGAACTTCACAAGGCAGTTGCGGACACAATAACGATTGGAAATGTACAGGATCTCACAACCCAATTCGCTGACTATTTTATAGATAGGTGCTGTCAATATTGGCGTAAGGGCTGGGGCAGTGGGGAGCCGCCTAGTTCATTAGAACTAAATCGGGCAACCATTTCTAAGCTAGTTGCATGCGCAGTCCGCGACGAATATTTAGAGAAGGTTACCCCATATTCCCTTTTTAAAGAAGGAGGTTCCGGAAAGCTTTCTATAGGTATTGCAGATTGTGATTTTTATAGTTTTTTAAAACCCGCTGAAGACGAAGGCTTAATGGCTATTGCGCTGCCTTATGACTTTCAAAAGACGTATCTAAAGTTCACTCTTGATGTAAGTAAAAAAGAACTGACAGCCACTCTAACCACTTGCGTAGATGGAGGGCCCGGAAAGAAGGTGGAGGCGTGGACCGTTTTATGTGGTGTCCATCGTGCTGAGCGGGCGGGCGTTGGCGCGTAAGCAGGATGATTTTTTATCCTGCCTATCCTGCCGGCGCGCGTTAGTGCGCCGATCCTGTCTATCCTGTGTTCTCTAAAATCTTTTCTAGGTGTAACATCTCAGCCCCAAATATGAGGAGGCCGCGATGGCAGCGCTTGTTTGGGTTTCGACAACGCCACTGCATATTGTCGATTTAAGCGAACCACTTCCCCAAGAGTTGCAAGAGCAAAACGTTTGGTGCGAACGGTGGGAAGTGTCGCGCGATCTCAGCGGGATCGATCTGGGCAATGTGTCAGAGGCGATGGTGTTGCGATTGCTGGAGGGCAATCAGGCGCATGCGCGGAGGTTGGCGGAGTTTCGGACCGAGGAAGGGAGTGTGGACATTGTGACGCCAGATGCGCATGACGCGGCGATGGCTGACAAACTGGCGACTTTTGCGACCAAACACTATAC
>CAYGOG010000101.1:0-4069 GCA_964351415.1 uncultured bacterium
GTTTAGCAGCTGCCCGCCTCACGGGCCATAGCTAAAGTTTATTTGACGGCTACAAAGCGGATTACCCGCAATTCCCCCAGCTCAATTGCACGCGCAATCGCCTCATAACCCGCAATTGCAGATGCAAGTTCCCGTTTGTCAAAGCTTTGCATTAAAGCTGCTTGCCGCGAAGGGTCGGATAGGCGGGCGGCGATGTCGCGGTTAAAGCGCAAATAGTCGGCCCCCTCATCCCGAATGGACAGAAGGGTAAACCCGCTCTGCTCAAGAAGTGCTGTGTAGCGAGATTCGGAATGGGGGTAGAGGGCTAGATGTTCAAGCTCAATCAACTGGCCAATGTGAGGTCCCCATTGCTCTGTATCGCGGCTTAGCCAGTCGACGATGACCAGGTGCCCGCCTGACTTCAGAAGGCGGTGGCATTCGGCAAACAACTCCCGTTGATCTTGGACATGAGTGAGCACCCCTTTGCTGTAGACCACATCGAAGGTTTCAGGCGGAAAAGGCCAATTGGAGTTAGCGGTTGTGAGTACAAAGTCGAGCCGGTCTTTCAATCCGTCGGGAATGCGGCGGGTCGCCTCTTGAACCATCCAGGGGTTTACTTCGATGCCGGTTACCTTTGCCTGATACTGCGTAGCTAGATAAAAGGGGACGCCCCCAACGCCTGATCCGATATCAAGAGCCCGCTTGCCTTGCACAAGGGTAGAATCAAACATCGATTCGATTGCCTCCGCTCCCCCGTCAGACAGCATTCCATCTCCATAGGCAGCTTCTAGTTGCTGGCAATAGAGGGGCGTGTACTCTTCTTCAAGAGTGGGAATTACAGCGGTTATGATGAGGGCAAGGCATGGCAATAAAAACATGGAGGAGATGGTATACCGCTATTGCAATTACTCGCTAATCCCATCTACGTGGGCGGCGCGGCTGCGACTCGGGCAGGTCGGGAATCTCCCAATCCTGCGCCTCGATGAGTTTCTGCGCGAGTGAGATCCACTTGCGCCCCTTCTCGACCAGCTCATCATCCCGACCGGTCCCCACAACCCAAAGATAAAGAAATACGCACGTCAACAATGCAAGTAATTTTCTCATCCCTTCCCCCAAAACCCTTTCTAATTTTAAAAGTTTTTTATTTGCATAAAAATTTTTAGCTGTTTATAAACTCAAGGTTATGCGGATCGGAGACTTCACCAGCATTCGTCCCCCCTTTGAGACGCGGCAAGATGAGACCTTGCAGTGGCTGGTGGAAGCACATGTGGAGGCGGAGCGGTTGTCTGTGGGATTGGGCGACACGGAGCCGTTTCGCGCTGAGATCGCCGAAAGGGTCGCAAGGGTCTGTTGTAAAGCCGATCGGGTCGGATCGCGCGGCCATGTCCTCGCCGACTATCTCCATCGGCAATGGGACGAGATGGAGATTTACCGTTTAGCCGAACGGCCGCAAGGCGCGGATCTCGCCGATCGGTGTAAGGCCTTCGCTGTGCATGTCGACCGGGTGCTCGAGCGGATGTATGCCGACTCAGAGCCGCCTGATGACCTGATCCATGTCACCTGCACCGGTTATGTAGCGCCAAGCGGCCCCCAAAAGCTTGTGGCCCGCCGCGGTTGGAAGACCCACATCACCCACGCCTACCATATGGGGTGTTATGGCGCCCTGCCCGCCGTCCGGATCGCCGCCGGGTATCAGGCGCTCGGCTCAAAAAGAATCGATGTCGTGCACACCGAGATCTGCAGCCTCCACACGCATCCGCTCGAGCACGGCGCCGAGCAACTCGTCGCGCAGAGCCTCTTTGCCGACGGCTTTATCCGCTACTGTGTCGGCAGCGAGGGGCCCTCTTTTGAGGTGACCCAATTCGAAGAGCTGATTATCCCCGACACCGAGGAGCAGATGACCTGGAACCTCTCCGGCTGGGGGTTTTCCATCTCGCTTGCGCGGCAGATCCCCGTGCAGATTGTGCGCGCGCTCCCCGGCTTCCTCAAGCGCTTTTCCGGCTGGGAACAAGCGGTGTTTGCCATCCATCCCGGCGGCCCCAAAATCTTAGACTATGTGCAGGCGGGACTCTCCCTCGCAGATGAGCAAATTGCCCACAGCGGCGCGGTACTCCGCAAGTTCGGCAATATGTCGTCGGCCACCCTTCCTCATATCTGGCAAGACATGCTCCCCGATGTCCCCGTGGGACAGCTCATCGTCAGCCTCGCCTTTGGCCCCGGCCTCACGATCTATGGCTCTCTGATGCGCAGGGTCTCATGATGTGGCTCGCCCTCCTCCCCTTTCTCGTCCAGGCGCTCGCAATCGCCTTCGACGAGGTGTACTTTCACCTCAAGCGGGGTCTCCCCAAGTGGGAGCGGATCGGCCACCCCCTCGATACCCTCACGACTCTGGTCTGCTACGCCTACCTCGTTTGGACCCCCCACTCCCCTACCGCCACCTGGATCTACGCCGGACTTGCCCTCTTCTCCTCGCTCTTTGTCACGAAAGATGAGTGGGTCCACGCCGAAACGTGCTCAGGCTCCGAAAATTGGCTCCACGCCCTCCTGTTTACGACCCACCCCCTCGCCTTGCTGTCCGCAGGCCTTATTTGGGCCGGCTGGCATGAGGCTCTTGTGCCCCTGCAACCAGTTTTGTGGATCCAGCTGATCGCGATGTCCCTCTTTTGCCTCTACCAAATCATCTACTGGAATTGTGTGTGGAAACCATCAACAACGACTTCTACGACGCGCTAGCAGAGCGGTGGTATACGGCAGAAGACCACCCCGTGGCACTCCTGCGCGCCGAAAATGCGGTGCGCGTACCCTGGATTTTACGCGAGCTCTCCAGCCGTCTGCGAGGCCCTCAGCATATCCTCGACGTGGGGTGCGGCGCCGGATTGCTCGCGAACCCCCTTGCAGAAGCGGGCCATGAGGTCGTCGGAATCGATCTCTCAGAATCGAGCCTTGCAGAAGCCCGCAACCGCGACCGCACGGGTCGCGCTCGCTATCTGGCCGCAAACGCCTATTCACTCCCCTTCCCGGACGGATGGTTTGATGTGGTCTGTGCCCTAGATCTCCTCGAACACGTGGAAGACCCCGCCCTTGTCATCAATGAAGCGAGTCGCGTGCTCAGACCGGGAGGCCTTTTCTTCTTCCACACATTTAATCGCACCCTCGCGAGCTATCTCCTCGTCGTCAAAGGGGTCGAGTGGTGCGTCGACAATGCCCCCGAGCGGATGCACCTCTATTCGCTCTTCATCCGCCCCGCTGAACTCAAAGAGATGTGCGATCAAAGCGGATTGTGCGTTGAAACCTGGCGGGGATTGCGCCCGCGTCTCAACCGCGCGTTTGCGCAGCTTCTCTTCACAGGCAAGGTACCGCCCCAATTCCGGTTCTCGTTTTCCAAAAGCCTCGCCACCGGTTACTGCGGAATCGCCTCGCGCCAAAATGTCCCTTTTCAAAAAGTCTCTTAACGGGGTAGCCTCTTGGGTCTTACGGAGAACCCACCATGCAATTCACCCTCAAAGGGACCCCCTGTCACACCTCAGGAGACCTCCCCGCCCTCCACTCCACCGCCCCCAACTTCCGCCTCGTCAATGCAGACCTCGGCGATGTGACGCTCCACAACTTCCACGGCAAGAGGAAGCTCCTCGCAACCGTGCCGAGTCTCGATACCGGCACCTGCAGCGTCATGACCAAACGGCTCAACGACCACGCGAAAAAGCACTCTAGAGGTGTCATTGTCGTCGCATCGGCCGATCTCCCCTTTGCCCAAAAGCGGTTTTGCGGTCTCGAAAGCGTCCATAACCTCCACACCCTCTCCATGATGCGAGACAAGGAGTTTGCCCAAAGTTATGGCCTCCTCATCCTAGACGGCCCTCTTGCAGGCCTCATCGCCCGCTCGCTGATTGTCATCGATGAGAAAGACCGCATTGTCTACACGCAGCTCGTCCCCGAAATCACCCACGAGCCCCACTATGAAGAAGCGTTTCACCACTTAGGGCTTGGTTCATGACACAAGCTATTCTCAGAGAGATGCTCTACATCACGACGATCCCGGGATTTGCCCATCGCACATCTCAATTGGGCCGCGAGATCGACTCTCTTCTGC
>CAYGOG010000102.1:0-4058 GCA_964351415.1 uncultured bacterium
ACATAATACCACGTGGCCGATGCGGGCCCTTTCAAGACCGGCTGTGGCTTCGGAGCTTCCACCACTTTCGGCTTGCGGCGCCCGAAGAAAAGGCCGACGATCCCCATTGCGCCCAAAAAGAACCCGATGCAAAACCAGAAAAACGGGTTCGCCCTCCCTTGTCGGTGGGCGAGGTAAGCGCTGAGGAGCCCCATTGCGCTGCTGACGGCGAGGAGAGTGGGCAAGGGAATCGATTGGGTCCAAATCATGCTTTCAGTATAGCGCGAGAGATCGCTCTTGCACAAGGCCCCGCGTGTGCGTTAGAATGCGGTGTCCAGAGGTGCCGCCGTGTACACAAAACTCGATACAAAAGAACTGAATCTCCCCGAAACTGTCTTCATCCGCGACATTGAGACGCGGGTTTTCCAAGGAATTGTCCTGCAATGTCTCGCGCGCATCGAGGGGATCGGCCTCTCGGAAGGCGGACTCTTCGACAGTTTGCTCGGTCTCGATATCGACCGCGTTAAAGGCATTCACGTCGAGCAAAATCAGAAACAGCACTCCGTTGAAGTGAAGGTGGAGATCAACATCGCCTATGGCATTTCGATTCCGGAGAAAGCGGAAGAGATCCAAAACCGAATTGTCGAAGAGATCGGCAGGTTCACGGGTCTGCGCGTCTCGAGTGTGCATGTGATCTTCAAAGACCTTCTCGCGACCATGCGCGAAGAAGCGCTTGTTTCCGTTGAGGAGACATTCTAGTGCGCCCTTCTCAGGTAACGAGCTCCGTCCTCATGATGGCCGTGTCGGTGGCGCTGCTCAGCGCTGCCGTCATTGCCACGCACGCGGCGCTCCGCCCCGATGTGCGCCTCAACGCATCCATCCTCGCGGAGAACCCGCTCTTTTGGTGGATCCTCGCCCTCTCAACCGCGCTGATTGGGGGCCTCCTCCTCCTCGCCCTGTGGCGCGTGAACCGCGGCCATTTTTTTCGCGTGGGCAATGCCCTGATTCATCCGCAAATTCTCACGAAAGAGCTCGCCCGCATCTGGGCCATTCGCTTCCCGGAGCTTCCGCCCCCCACCGACGTGTGGCTCTCTCTGGGGCGCAATTGGCACATCCAGCTCAATCTCCCCACCGACCACGAAGGGCTCCTCCAAGAGATCGACCATGCAGTGGGGCAGCTCATGCGCGACCGGTTTGGCTACTCGGGGCCGTATAGCTTACTCGTGCGCACCCGATAAGGCTTTCTGAATTGCGTTTGCGTCTTTCTTCGTAATGCCTGGCACGGCGAGCAGCGCCTCCTCTCCTGCAAGCCGGACGGCGTGCAGGCTGCCGAAGTAGCGCAATAGCTTGCGCGCTTTGGTGGGGCCGATGCCGGGAATGTCCTCAAGCGCAGTCGCAATGGTGCGCTTGGTGCGCCGCTTGCGGTGATAGGTGATCGCCAGCCGATGCGCCTCGTCCCGAATGCGCTGCAGCAAGAAGAGCGTAGGCGAGCGGGGATCCACCTCAATCGGGTCTTTCCGATGCGGCACATAGATGCGCTCGCGGGTGAGCCCTTTGTCGTGGCGCGCCGCCTCTTTGGTCAGCGCGATGAGGTCGGTTGTCGCAATGGCAAACTCGTCGAAGAGCGCCAATGCGATGTTGAGCTGTCCCTTGCCGCCGTCGACGATGAGTAGGTCGGGATAATCCCCTTTGACAAGCCGACGGCGGAGCACCTCCCGCATGGCGGTGGGGTCGTCGCCTGAACCGCGGATTTTGTAGAGGCGCGTGCGGCTCTTGTCGTAGGTGCCGTTGGTAAACGTGGCGAGGCTTGCGACCGGATCGGTTCCCGAGATGTTGGAGGTGTCGAAGCACTCGATCCGACGGGGAAAGCGGAGCAGTCCCAGCGCTTCTTGCAATTCGAGGAGCTGCTTTTCATGGAGCGAGCGGGCGTCTTGCTCGCGCACAAAGAGCGCGGAGGCATTCCGCTCTGCCATCTCCAAAAGCGACGCGCGAGGGCCCCGCTCCGGCACGAGTAATTTGGGTTTGAGGAGCTCCTGCACGGCGGCGCTTAAGGGGCGGGGGAGGAGCACCTCGACAGGGGGATGTTCCAGATATTTGTATCGCTGCAATAAGAACGACTCGAGCACCTCTTCGTCGCTTGCGGCGATCTCGTGGAAGGAGAAGTGTTCCGACGAGACCAACTTCCCGCTGCGGAAGAGGAGCAGCGCGATCATCACGGCGCTTCCCTCGCGGTGTAGGCCGATGGCGTCGGCATCTTGCGCCGCGGGGTTATCGACGTGCTGGATGTGCGTGACATGCTCAATCTGCTGCAGCGTTTTGTGGAGCGCGTCGGCCTTCTCAAACTCCAACGTATCGACCGCCTCCTGCATCAGGCCCTTGAGCTCGCGGAGCAGCTCCTTGTCTTGGCCGCGGAGGAGCCGCTTGGCCCCCTCTAAGTACCCTTGGTATTCCTCTTGCGTGCACTTGCCGACGCACGGCGCGCAGCACCGCTTCATGTCATAGAGCAGACAGGGCCGTTTGCGCGAGGCGAACTCGGCGTCAGAGCACTGCCGCAGCGGAAAGAGCTTCTGGATCAGCTCGAGGGTGGCGCGGGCGGCGTGGGCGTTGGTGTACGGGCCAAAGAGCGTCCCCGCCTCAGAGGGTTTTCCCTTGGCGCGCATCAGCCTCAGCATCGGCCACTTGTGCTTTGTGAGAAAGAGGCTGATAAAGCTTTTGTCGTCCTTGAGCAGCACGTTGTACTTGGGGCGGTGCTGCTTGATCAGGTTGTGCTCCAGCAGCAGCGCATCTCGCTCGGTGAGCGCGACAATCGTCTCCACCGATTCCACCTGAGCCGTCAAAAACGGCACCATGGCCCGCTCGTCCTGGTAACTAAAATATTGTTTTACCCGAGCGCGTAAGTGTTTCGCCTTGCCCACATACAGCACGGTGCCACTCCCGTCTCGCATGAGGTAGACGCCGGGCTCTTCGGGAAGGAGGGCGAGGGATGTCACATCGAAGGGCATAAATTCTTTCACTATGGTAGAGTAGTCCCCCATTTTAGGAGGATAGCTTATGGTGACACGTGCCATGTGGGGAGAGGCAAAAGACCTCCTCGATCGTTTAGAAGAAGATGCGACGCGCCCTACTTCAGGAGCGGCCCGCGCCCTTTCGAGTTTGGCAGATACAGCGGCTCAAGCGGTTTTTCACTCTTTGACAGAAGAGTATCGAAGGACTCCTGAGTATCGCGCTGCCCAGAAAGTCCTTGTGCCCAGTCCCGCTGCATGTGGGGGATTTCGGCGAAGGACAGCGATCTTAGAGGGATATAGCCCCTTCGAGCAGATGGTAGCCCTTCGCGATTACGTGGAAGATGAGGCCATTAGGAGGCAGACCCTCTGTTTGGCGGAAGGGGAGGATGAGTGCATACCCGTGAGCATTCAAAGCCATAGTAAAACGAGAGGGGCAACTTCGATGCAGATCATGTTGGGTTGGACGTGCGGCAAACTCAGAGCGCCTTCTTACCCAGAGTGGGAGGCGGCCTCGCCCGCGGATTTAGGCCAAGCTGTTTTCGAACACCCCCTTGCCATGTTGGAAGCCGCGCGGCAACCCGATTATTTGGCAGCTCTCGCGCTCAAAACAGCAGCCCATGACAGCGGCGCGATTGGCCATGGTTGGCGCTATGAGGTGGGGAATAACGATTCAGAGGTGGCCAGCGTCGAGTTAAAGGGGCAAAACACGTCGCGCGTGTGCTATCTCAAAGAGCGGGCCTTTGCACAAAACGTGGTGCGGTTTTTTCGGCGCGACCGGGAGGATCGGACCCTGCTGCCCAATCCGGAAGATCGGGACATCACCCTGACTCCCGAGGCGTTGCGCAGAGGTCTCCGCGATGACCTTGCAGAAGGCACGACCGTTCGGACAGAGGCACTCATGTCTCGACTCCTTGCGGGTGCCATTGGCAGTGAACACATGTCGCCCGTTGTGCGCGAATGGTGCGTTGGGCATATTTAGGTTTAAGAGAAAAGCGAGAGCTGCGGGTCGGGCTTTTTGGATTTGGGCGCGTGGCTCTCGAGCTTTGTCAGGAGGGCGCGGGCGCGGGTGAGGAC
>CAYGOG010000103.1:0-4010 GCA_964351415.1 uncultured bacterium
GGAAAGCGCCGAGGGGCGGGTGAGGCCGTCGGCGGCGGCGTGCTGAACCCACACGTCGCCCGTCAGGTACGCAGGAAAGGAAAAGTAGAGAAAACAGCGGCAGGTGAGGGCGGGGTTGAGGATGTTCATGCCGGTGCCGCCGAAGAGCTCTTTGCCGATCACGATCCCCACCGAGACGCCGAGTGCGGCCATCCAGAGGGGCGTCGTGGGGGGCAAGATGAGCGGGAAAAGGAGCCCCGAGACGAGGAACCCTTCGGCGATCTCATGGCCGCGGAGTGCGGCGAAGAGCGCTTCCCACGCGCCGCCGACGGCGTACGAGACGAAGACCAGCGGCAATAAAATCGCGAGCCCCTCGCGCCAAATCGATCCCATGCGCGGCGCGATGAACTCGAGATAACTCTGCGTAAGGTAGGCGTGGTGTTCCGCGGCGTTGGAATAGGCGATCGCCTGCACGCCGGCATTCCAAATCGCAAACACCAGACACGGCAAAAGCGAGAGGACGACGAGCATCATCCACCGCTTCAGATCGACGGCATCGCGGACAAACGGAGCGCTTGTGTTGGTGCGGGGGACTTCAAAGAGAAAGGAGTCGAGCGCTGACCGGAGTGGTCGCAAAAATTTCTGCATAGAAGAAAGAGAGCGTACTGACCTTCGAGAGTTTTCTGCAAGTTGTGATAGCATGAAGCCATGCTCAAACGAGCTGTGCTCTTAGCTGCTCTTTTTCTCTTGGTTTTACATCGACCGATCGGCGAGTTTGCTCTCCGCTCTCTGCTGCCCCGATTCCTTCATGCCGAAGTAGATCGGGTCGAGTGGCGCGGGCGCGATGTGGGGCTGATCGGCTTTCGGATGGAGACATCTGAGCTCACCGCGTCGTTCGAGCGGCTCGATGTGCGCGTGAGCCTCTTTCCGCTTGCGCTCGACTTGGAAGCGGAGCACCCCTACTTAGTGTTGCATGCGATTCCGTCGGAGCCGCTTCCCCACGTGCGCAATATCTCGTTTCGCAACGGGACGATGGGCTACGCGCACAGAGAATACCCGTTTACCTATACCGCTGCAGGACCGGAGACGCTCGCGCTCTTTGACGAGGCGGGACAACCGGTGTTGCGCCTCGAGCGGCAGGGGAACGGCGTGCACATTTGGGCCGAGCGGTTCAAGCCTCCCTTTCTCGATGCAGGCGCGCTGTTTGGAACGGCTGAGTTGACTCTCGAGGGGAGTCGCGTGGTGCAATCGACCGGCGCACTGCAGATGCGCGAGGGTCACTATGGCGATTGGCTGCACGACATGCAGGGAAGCGTCGAGTGGCAGAGCGGCGAGCAGCTGCAGAAATTGCATCTAGATCTCGCAGGATCTCAAGTCAAAGGATCGATTTCATATGTAGAGGGCACTGGAGGCCGCGCGCAATTCGAGATGGCGCCCTACCAATTACAGGGGCGCCTGTTCGAGGGCTCTCAGGTGGCCAATTGGATCGAAGCGTCGCTCGATAGGGAAGGGGAGCGGCTCGCCTTTCTCAGCTTGCAACAACCGAAAGAAGAAGAGGGCAAGCTCCATTTTCAATGGCGCGGCCTCAACTTAGATGGCGCAGGCCATTTTGCCTTTTCGCCCGAGTGGGCGCTCTTTACCTTAGACCGGTTAGAGGGGCAATGGCTCGACGCCGCAGGGTCGGCACAACTCGCCGTGGAGCGGGGCGAGTTGGAGGCGTCGTGGAGCGGTGTGCGCACCGCGCTGATTGCCGACATCTGGGACGGCGAGGGGCAGATCGGCGGCTTCCCCGTCCACGAGGCGGGCGGCCGCCTCGTGTGGGAAGAGGGGCAATTTCGGCTCGAACAGGGACACTGCCAAAGCCTCCTCCCGATTGAAATGGATGCGACTTATAGTCAAGGACTTACGACGTTTGATGTGAGGGGGAAAGGGCCCCGATATGACCTCTTCCGAGTCAGCGGTTCGGGTCCCCTTGCGGCGTTTGCCGTGGATCCGGCCCGCTCCCATCTATTGGGGGCGCCCCTGACTGCCGCCACCTTTGGATGGGTGCGCGGCAATCCCGAATTTGAGTGGCAAGGCGAGCTCCCTGCATCAGCCCTCGCGATGTTCCATTGGGATGGAGTGACGCCCGGGCCGCTGCAATGGCATCTCATCCGACAGGGCGAAACGACAGAGCTCACTGCAAAAGGGACCGATTGGATCTGGCGCGACAAACCGCTCGCCGCAGATCTACACATCAAAGGTTACGACGGCGTCTGGCGCTGCGATCGACTCCAGGTGGGACCGCTCCTCGCCCAATGCGCTCTTGTCGGTGAAGAAGGGGGATTGCGCTGTTCAGAGGGTTCCCTCGACTGGAATGCGCAGGGCGCCCTTTCATTTGAAGGGAATGTGCAATTCAATGGCCATTTTGACTTTCGGGTGCCGCAACTGCGCATCGACTCTGCCCCATTCCATCTCTTCGGAGCGGGCCGTTTTTCGGGCGACGGACTCCATTGGGAGCTCGACCTCGACCTCCCCGTTGTCTCCTTTCAAATCCCCGGATTTACCTTTGAAAATCTCAAGCCGCTCCACCTGTTTCTATCGCCTCAAGGGGGACTCTTCGGGCGCGAGATCGAGTTTCAACTCCACAACCAGGCAGGGCTTTCCGCACAGGGGGAGGTGGAGTGGCTCCATGTCGACCTACAAGCCGAACAGGTGCGCCTCCAAGAGGGGAGTTTCCGCGTCCCGCTGGGGCTTGCCGGCGTCTCATTCCTCAACGCCGACCTCCTCTTCCACGGCGATGTAACCTTGACTCCCACAGGTGTCCAATTTTCGGGCCGCGAGGAGATGTGGGGGTTAAGCGGCCTCGAGCTGCAGGCGCGCGAGGGGATCTTTGCCGCGCAGTGCACGACCCCCTTTCGGGATCACACGCTCAACTGCAGCCTGGCTATTTCCGACGCCATCGCCCTCACCCTCGACGATGGGACTCCCGGCGGCCCGCTGCACATGCACGCAGCGCTCAACCCCTTCTGCATCGACTCCATTCAAGGCGCCATCCAGGGATTTGACGCCGCGTTTTCCGAGGAAGAGCCGGGGCAGCTCCGCGGCAAAGTGGACTTCGACTTTCGCACCGCCGCCGCGCTCCTCCCGCACCTCTTCGACGGCGTCACCCGCGAACTCAAACTCGGCGGCGGCTACCGACTCATCGGCACCCTCGCGGCGCCCTGCTCCTTCCAAGGCGTTCTCCACGGCGCGCAGTGCCAGCTCTTCAACTTCGAGCTCGACAGCCTCTTTGCGCGCGCCGAGTTTGACTTAACTCACCTCCTCATCCAAGACTTTGCCATCGCCGATCGGGCGGGCGCGCTCCAAATGCCCCGCATGGATCTCGTGGAGGGCGACCGATGGACCCTCTCCATCCCCGCAATCCACGCGCAGGAAATCCGCCCCAGCCTCTTGAAACACATCGGCCGACCGCGCGGAGAACTCGGCCCGCTGATCGTCCGCGATGCGCACCTGCGCAACTTCCAAGGCATTGCCGAAGATGGCAAAACCCACACGGCGCAAGGGGAACTCGCCTTCATCAACTCCTTTCGGCGCGCCTCCAGCCTCTTCGACATCCCATCCGACTTTCTTGGCCGCATCTTCGGCTTCGATCTCGAGCTCATGATCCCCGCCATCGGCGACCTCAACTTCGAGCTGCGCGACGGCCGCTACTGGGTCACCGATGCGCGCAACGTCTTCAGCGAGGGAAAACGGGCCCAATTTCACCTCGTCAAAGACGGCCTCTCGCCCTCGATGGACCTCAACGGCAACTTGTCAATCCTGATCAAGATGAAGCAATATGTCCTCCTGAAAATCACCGAACCGCTGCTGATTACCGTCGATGGGAAGTTGGACGACCCGCATTTTCGCCTTTCTAAATCCGCTCCTTGATTACATCTATCCGCCCTATTGCCTCGCGTGCCACACCCGATTTGGCCCCGACACCCACTATTTTTGCGCCTCTTGCCTCCTCGACCTCGACCCGCCGCCCCCCGCGCTTCGGTGTCGCC
>CAYGOG010000104.1:0-4008 GCA_964351415.1 uncultured bacterium
GCCTTTGCAGGGGCAGCTGGGGGTGCAACCCCCGACTGCCTATGGAAAACCCTTTCTTTTATTTTTTCTTATTTTTCATAACCTGCGCTCTCCAGAAGCTCCAATAGGAGTTCCCAATGCTGTGCTCCCGTTTGCTTCATCAATGGTGGCAGTAGGTGGTGATATTCGGAAAAAATCGGGCCGTAGAGCTCTTCCTCTTCTAATTCCACTTCCGCCAACGCCTTCTGTCCCAAAGGGGCGTCGCTCGCCAACACCTTGAGATGGGCTGTGATCCGCTCTACCCCGGCGCGCCACGCGCGCGTAAGCGAGTCGGTATCCAGAGGCGGCATCGGCGGGTCGAGGGGAGGGAAGGTCCATGTAGCAGGAAAATCTTGAATTGCGAGCGGTCGGTGCGGGACGGCAGGGATGGCCAGCCCCCGGCTTGCATTGAAGAGCGGGAGGCGGCGCGCGGCTGCGGTGAGCGCGCGCGACTCGAGGTCCCACTGGAGCGAGGTTTGAATCGGGTTGCCGTACACGTCGCGGCTCGTGAGGAGCATCGGCTCCCGACTTTCGGGACCCTCCACTCCGGCGGCATAGCGGCGCCCTCCTGTGTAGGCGAGGTCGACGCCCACAAGTGTCGCCGACGAGCAGCCGAAGAAGGCAGCTAATTCTACGGCAACGGGCGTCACCGAATACGATTCAGGGTGGAGGTGGAGCGGAGGACACGTAAGCCCTAAGCGCGCTTCGCACCACGCTTCAGGCATCCCCCCCATGCCGGCGCGGATGTAGCCAAGAGGGCCGCGCCATCGATTGAGCACCTCGGGGTGCAGCCGAGTGGCATACAGCAGAGGTGTGGGGAACTGACTGACGACGCGCGCAATCTCCTCCTCATTGGGGTCGAGCGCAAGGGCAAAATGGGGCGCAATGCCATGCGCAGAGAGAGCCCGAATCGCAGACCCTCCCGCAAGGATCAGCGCGCGGGAAGAGAGTTGTCGCAGCACATCGAGATCCCGCTCGAGAGAGGGCCCCGCGCCGACGATCACTGCGGGCATGCCGCGATACCGGTCGCGCATGTTGTTGACGAGGAAGGAGCGGGAAAAATGTGCGAGGTTGCGCAGCGTGTGGCGCCACAGGCGAGCGCCCTGCAGTCGATTGACAAAGAGCATATGCTCGCGCAGCGTGTGTTCTTGCAGCGCCCGGCGAAATGCGCGGTGCGGCGCAACGGACGGAAGCGCCGCCACGGCAATCTTTTGAAAGGGGTTTTCGCGGGCCCAGAATGCGCTATCGGGCCGTTTCGGGAGAAAGTGTAGCTCCACTTGCGGATCGCGCAGCCACGGGCCATTTAACCGCATCCAATGGGCCAGCACGGGGCCGCGCGGCTCCAAGAAGATCAGCCGCCGCTGCAAATGGGCGCGCAGCCACCCGGTTACCCGTTCCACAACGGCCGGGTCGGCGCCGATGCAGTAGAGCGCGTGTTCATCGGTCAATGCAGGCGCGCGCCACTTGTGCAGCGGGGGCGGAGCTTCAGGTTCCCACTCGTGGGCGAGTAGTTCTAGAGCATCCGCTCGCATACACCTCGCAGTTCGCGTCGCACCCGCTCCAGAAAGAGGTGCCGGTGCAATTCCGGGTCGCCCGGAAAGAGCGGCGCCCACACGCGCCACACCGGCTCCACGAGATCGTCGCCCTCAAGCGCTTGCAGCAGCTCATCTAAACGCCACGGCCATTGCACAGGCGCAATGCGCGCGACGGCCGCCGCCACATCGCATCCCTTCCCCCCTTGCAGAGCTCCGTGCGGAATGGCCAGCGGCAACCCACCGCCCACGCGGATGAGCGGCGCACCGCACCGCTCGAGCCACCGCGCCTCTAAGAGCCAGTCGCGCTGCGTTGTGACCCCGTCCACCTCTATTTTATCGATCCGCTTCTCGTGCGACGCAAGCCCCGGATATTTGTCGGCGCCATAGACGAGGTCCACGCCCACAAGGTAGATCGGCGCGCACCCCATGCGGCGCGCCTGTTCCACCAAGAGCGAGGTCACCGTCCAGCCACTCGCAAAGCGCCCCGATCCGCACCACCACTCTTCGAGCGGGAAGCCCGATGTGTCGGGGACCCAGAGCGTCTCCCCTTCCCACACTTCGAGCGCTTCAGGTGCAACGCGGTGTTGGTAGAAGAGCGGCATCTTCCGCCCCTGTGCCCACGCTATCGGCACCTCCGGATCGATCAGCGCCCCCATGTGCGCTTCCGGCACAAGCGGAATCGCCGCGCCGCCCGCTAAAATCAGCGCTCGATCGCGCAGATTCCGGATCGCCTCGCGCGACTCCACAAGCGACGGCCCTGCGCCCACCACAATGGCAGGGGTCCCCACAAAAGCCCCGTCCAATCCCGAGGCGGGCAACACCTGTTCGCGCACGTTGCGCAAAAAATGCTCCCATGCACGCGCGCCGAAATCGGCATTCTGCGCCAACAGCATCCGCACGCCCGCGCGCTTCTCCAACACCGCCCGCTGAAAGGCCGCGTCGCCCTCCACCGGCGCGTCGGAAAACGGATCGCGCCACGCCACTTCTAACGCCACCTGTTCCATCATAACGCCAAGACCTTTGACACATTGCCCAACAGCTCCCGAAACGGGGGCAAAAACGGAATGCTCACATAGGTGCACTGCACGGGGTCAAACCAAAGGGTCTTCAGCTCCTCGCGTCCCGCCAAGCAAATGTAGGGGGCGCGCACCCAGTGGTTGTAGCCGATCGCCTGGGCCTCTGCGTCGGCGTCAATGCCTTCCGCCTTGCACTCGACGAGCAGCAGAGGATACACCTCGTGTTCTGGATGGATGTGGCACGCAAAGCAGAGCAGATCGATGCGCCGCTCCGGGTCGACCCCCGCAGGGACATGGGGGAGCGATGCGATCTCCCGCTCCACTGCAATCAGCCCCTTGGGGAATCCCAACTCCCCCATCATCCGACGCAGCAAACTCTGCCGCACCATTTCTTCAGCCGTTGCGGCGACAAATTTGCGCCGCACCGGATCAAATAGCCGCTCCACTAGTGAATTTGCACCAACGAGTAATTCTCATCGGGGCGCCGATAGAGAACGGCCACTTTCTGATTCTCTTCGCTCTGGTAGATCAGGAACGGCTCGCCCGACATCTCCAGCTTCATCACCGCCTCGTCTTGGGTGAGCAGTTTCAGCGGCACCGATTCCTTGGCGACCACCTTGTGGAACTCAAACGCAGGCGACGCCTTCTTCTTCTGGTTTTCCTCTTCGATCTGCCGGTTGATCATCTCCACTTCATCGCGCAGCGGCTTCACGACGTTCACGTGAATGTCCACCGTCGACAGATGCTTCGCGCGGTGCGATTGCAGCTTGCCCTTGTAGCGGCGGATCAGCTTCAGCACCTTGTCGCTCGCCTTGTCGATCGCCGAGTAGACGTTGTCGGTGCTCGCGTGAGCTTGAATGTGAAAGTGCAAAAAGTTCACCAAGATGGCGCACGAGTGCTCCAGCTTTTGCGTATCCAATGTCACCGTAATGTCGATGATCCGATCGGCGACATGTTCGACTTTTCCCAGCTTTTCGAACACGTAGTTCCGAATCGCATCGGTGATCTGAAAGTGCTTTGCGACAATCGAGATGGAGTAGCCTTGTCCTTCGAATTTATTTGCCATAGTCTTCCCTTTGAAGATCGTTTATCGTAGCACTGTGAAATCGGAAACGCAACTCGCAATCTTGCTCCGCTCGACGCCGTATCTCAATACCGCGCGCATCGTCACACTCTACTCGCGCCCGCACGGCCTTCTCTCAGCCTATATCCGCAAAACCTCAGCTCATACCGATCCCTTTCACCTCGCCGAGTGGACCCTTAGACAGGGCCGCGGCGACCTCTATACCGTATCCGACATCGCCCTCCTTGACCCGCTCACTTCTCTCCGCACCACACACACACACCTCACCACCGCGGGCGCGCTCGCCCACGCGCTCCTCCAATCGCAACTTCCGGGCAAACCCTCGCCGCTCCTCTTCGACCTCACCCTCCACTAC
>CAYGOG010000105.1:0-4004 GCA_964351415.1 uncultured bacterium
GTATCCGCCGTTTAACCCCTCTGAGTATGCGAAGTACTACAACGATCCGAAATTGTTGGACTTGACCCGCGTGAAGGCGGTGACCGACGCCTATGAGCCGGGCTCGATCATGAAGCCGATCACCGCGGCGATTTGCCTGCAGGCAAACTGCGAGCTGCGGGCGAGGGGAAAGAATCCGATTTTTTCAGTGAGCGAGAAGATTGCGACGGCCAATGGCTCGTTTCCCGGTCGGACCAAGCCGCTGAAAGATGTGCGGACCCACTCGTTTCTCAATTTAGATCTGGCGATCCAAAAGTCCTCAAACGTCTACATGGCGCGCATTGCGCAGCGGATGGTGGAGGCAATGGGGGAAAAGTGGTACCGGCAGATGCTCGCCGAGGTGTTGGGCTTTGGCCAAAAGGTGGGACTCGAATTGCCGGGAGAGAGCCCCGGCGTTGTGCCCACTCCAGGCAAGGTCCACCCGAACGGGAAGCTCGAGTGGTCGGTGCCGACGCCCTATTCGCTTGCGATGGGACACAACATCCTCGTCAACAGCCTGCAGCTCGTGCGCGCCTATGCGATCGTAGTCAATGGGGGGCGCAGCGTGCAGCCGCACTTGGTGCGCAAGGTGGTGAAGACCCGCGGCGACGGCGTGGCGGAGGTGCTCATCGATCGGTCGCGGATGCCCGAGGGGAGGCAGCTGTTGAGTCCAGAGGCGGTCGCGCCGGTGATCCGTGCGATGAAATTTGTCACCAAACAGGGGGGAACCTCCCGCCGCGCCGATATTCCCGATTACACAGAGGGCGGTAAGTCGGGGACCGCCGAGATGGTGATCCAGGGGAGCTATTCCAAGGAGCACTACCTCAGCTCGTTTGTGGGCTTTGCACCGGTGAAAACCCCCCGCTTTGTCATGTTGGTCTCGATTCTCGAGCCCGAGGTGAAATATGTGCCGGGCTTAGGCAAAAACTACCACGGCGGTGCATGCGCCGCACCGGTGTTTCGAGGGATTGGCGAGCGCGCGCTGCCCTACTTGGGTGTAGAGCCCGACGATCCGCTGCACAAGGATTGGATTCCCGAAAATGAGGCCCTCAAGCGGCTCTATCAGGAATGGAATTAGTGAAATTAAAGAAAATTCTTGACGGCCTTAAGGTTCAGGTTAGGGGAAAGGATGTGGAGGTGCTGGGGTTGACCAGTGACTCTCGCACGGCGGCTCCCGGCTCTCTCTTTCTGGCAAAAAAGGGGCAGCACGCCGAGGCTGCGGTGCAGGGCGGTGCGGTGGCGGTGGTGACCGACCTGTACGACCCATTTCTAAAGGCAACACAGGTGATCCACCCGCGCCCTCAGGAGCTGGAGGCGGTGCTGGCGTCTAGGGTTTACGGCGCGCCTGACCGGGAGCTGCTGCTTGTGGGGGTGACGGGCACGAAGGGGAAAACGACGACATCGTATCTGTTGCGGCAGTTGCTCCCACAGGCGGGACTCCTTTCGACAGTGGAGATCGCGTTTGGGGAGCGGCGACTCACCTCGACGCTGACCACGCACGACCGGATCACCAATGAGCGGATGCTGCGCGAGATGGTGCGCGCCGGCTGCCAGTCGGCCGTGTTGGAGGTGTCGTCGCACGGGCTGCACCAGGGAAGAGTGGCGGGCCTCGCGCTCGATGCGGCGGTGTTTACGAATTTGTACGCGGATCACCTCGATTACCATCCGACGATGGAGGCGTATGCCGAGGCAAAGCGGGCGTTGTTTCAACTGCTCGATCGGTCGCCGAAAGAGGGGAAAGTGGCGCTTGTGAATGGCGCCGATCCGTGGACACCGTTTGTCGTGCAGGGGGTGAAGACGCAGGTGATGCGGTTTGGCTGGGGAAACGGGTTTGATTTTTGCGGGAGCGAGTTAGAGCTCTCTCTCGAGGGGACCCGCTTTCGGGTGAATGGCCACCGGGTGGAGCTGCCGCTGATCGGGCGGCCCAATGCGACCAATGCGTTGGCCGCTGCCTCGCTCGCATTGTTGCGGGGGCTGCCCTTGGAGCCATTGCGCAGCCTGGCGCCGATTCCGGGGCGCCTCGAGCGGGTGCCCGATGCGACGCGCCATATTTTTGTCGATTTTGCCCATGCGGGGGTGCCTTTAGCGGAGACGCTGGCGACATTGCGCAGCCTCATGCAGGAGGGGCGGTTGATTGTGGTCTTTGGCTGTGGCGGCAACCGCGATCCGGCTCGCCGCAGCGGCATGGCGCAGGCGGCAGAGGCGGGGGCCGACCTCTCGATTGTGACGACCGACAATCCGCGCACCGAGGATCCCGAGGCAATTGCGCAGCAGATTCTCGCGGCCTATCGGACGCAACCCCGCTACATCCCCAACCGCGAAGAGGCCATTGCCGAGGCGCTCCGCTTAGCACAGCCGGGCGATACAGTGCTGATCGCGGGCAAGGGACACGAGCAGGGGCAGATCTTGGCGGACCGGACGATTCCCTTCGATGACCGAGAAGTTGCTGCAAAATACTCAAAATTTTGAGATGGTGGCAGTTCATGAGATTTTGGTTTTTTCTCCTGGCGCTCTTTCCCCTTTGGGGTGCCGATCATCTGACGATCGATCCGGACGCTCCCACCGTGGTGCTCGATCCGGGGCATGGCGGCGTCGACCACGGCGCCCGCGCCCACGCGCCCTACTGTGAAGAAAAAAAACTCACGCTGCTCACCTCGCGCCTGGTGCGGCAGTATCTGATGCAGCTCGGGTACCACGTCGTGATGACGCGCGATGGCGATGCGACCATCTCACTGCCCCGCCGCGTCGAACTCGCCAACAAACGGGACGGCAATCTCTATGTGAGCATCCACTACAACTCGACCCGCAATCCCAAACCGCACGGCGTCGAGGTATTCTTTTGCGACTCTAGAGAGTCGCCCACGCGCACCAAGGCCTCGCGCCGGCTGGCCGACTCGGTGCTGACCCGCCTCGTCCGCCGGACGCAAGCCTCTTCGCGGGGCGTCAAGAAGGCAAACTTTTACGTCCTGCGCGAGACCGAAATGCCCGCCATTCTGGTGGAGGCGGGCTTCATCTCCAACCCCGACGAGCGGAAATCGATCCGCAAGCGGGAGTACATGGAGAAGATCGCCCGCGGGATCGCCGACGGCATCGACCACTACCTCAAGAAGCATAAGTCGTAGATGTCTACCGCTACTCGTTGACAATACCAACTATAATTGGTATCGTCCTTCCCTTGGTTTAAGGAGTGCCGTGCCACTGAGCGGAAAAGAGATGCGGAAGCTTTTCTACGACGCAGGCTATGAAGTCGTTCCCGGAGGCGGAAAGGGAAGCCATTGGAAAATGAGAAAAGCGGGGTGCCTTCCTGTGATTATTCCGAATGACAAGGAGTTGGCCAAAGGAACGGAGCACGCCTTGCGAAAGATTTTGAAGAAGGTTAAATAGGAAATATCATGAAATACCACTTCAAAGTGCATAGGGAAAAAGGGGGCTACTGGGCTCAATGTATTGAGCTTGAGGGGTGTATTACCCAGGCGAATAGCTATGAAGAGCTTGAACAAAAGATGAAAGAAGCTCTCAATCTCTATATTCAAGAACCCGAGGATTCGGAAGATTTAGCGCCATTTCCCAAACGAATGAAAACATCGCGATCTGTTGTTGAGGTAGCAGTAGATCCCGAGATTGCATTCGCTTTTATGATGAGAGCCTGCCGGTTGAAGGGTGGTTATACACAAAAAGAGATCGCAAAAAAATTGGGATTCGAGACTCTCTATAGCTATCAACGGCTGGAGGGGAAGAGATGCAATCCAAGTCTCAAAATGCTTTCCAGGATCAAGCAAGTTTTCCCTGAATTTTCGGTTGATTACGCGATCAGTTTTTAATCGTCCACGACCGGAGTCGAACCGGCGACCTGACGCTTAGGAGGCGTCCGCTCTATCCACTGAGCTACGAGGACAGGGAAACGATCGTCCTCGGCAAGGGTCGAACTTGCGGCCTTTGGCTCCGGAGGCCAACGCTCTATCCACTGAGCTACGAGGACAAGGAAG
>CAYGOG010000106.1:0-3875 GCA_964351415.1 uncultured bacterium
GATTGGATGAGCCGCGGCGTGTGGGCCGACACCAACTGGTCCGATTGGCTATTTGCGTTTACGCGGGATGGGCATTTGGTGCGCGTGCGAGGGCGCGAGTTTGTCGTCATGGACGAGTGGGCCACAGGAGAATGGTCAATCTTCTTGGCGTAAACAAAGTGTTTCGTTACCGTAGTTCTCAAACTTTTTGAGGCATTGCATGAAGTGGCGGATTTTGGCGTCCTTAGTTGTCGGGATTGGAATGTTGCAGGCGAGTCCGGTGGGCAACGCGGAAACGCCCGGCTTGTTAAAGCGGGGATTTTTCATGCCTCGCGACAGTTGGTTGAGCATCCGCGTCGGATATGAGGGGGACTTTGTGATCGACGAACGGATGAAGCAACAGACTGAAGGATCGGGCCGCGTCGACAACTATGAGCAGTTCACCAATGCGGGAACGTTCACCTTCGACTTTGTCAATCGACTCGATATCTATGGCGTATTTGGCTCCTCGCGGGTCAATTCCGACTGGCGGTTTATGACGGGAGGGACCAATCAACGGGCCCAACTTGAGACGAAGTACGACTTTTTGTGGGGCGTGGGCGCCCGCGCGATTTTGGCGCAGTGGATGGATGCCGCATTGGGCCTGGCGGGGCGCTATTCCCGCTCCCATATGGATCCAGTTTGGCTCACCATCAACGGCGCGAGTCAATCGGTGGGCAATAGCCGCCTGAATTGGCGCGCTTGGAATGTCGCCTTGGACGCCTCGATTAAAGTGGAATTGTTCATCCCCTATGTAGGGGTTCAATATTTTAATGCGACGACCAAGCTCGACGGAGTCCCCGTCGCCATTTCGAATGCCGGCTCGGGCAACCTCCACATGAAGAACCGCTCTCCTGTGGGTATTTTTGTCGGGTGCTCGTTGACGAAGTCAGAATATTTTTTCCTGAATATCGAAGGGCGCTTTATCAACGAAGAAGCGCTCTCGATTTCGGGCGACCTCTGTTTTTAGATGTGGCGCCTTTGTCTCCTGTTTCCGCTCGCATTGTGGGGAGCCTACGAGGGGAGTCCCGCAATGCCTGTGGAAATCGAGGAGGGGGTCGCCATCGCCGATACGAAATGGTACGCCTTTCGGATCGGCGGCGTTCAAGAATGGGTTTACCAGTTGCGGATGCACGGCGGCGGACACCGGGCGACCGTCTATGGGTGGGATGCGCTCGTCACCTTCGACTGGACGGTGGGGCAGCGATTTGACCTGGAAGGGCGAATCGGGCGCGGCGCGCTGTCAGGGCAATGGCGCGAAGGGGATGTCGCGGTCGAAATGGAAGGGGCTCCCGGCCTTTTGTGGGGCGGCGCGGCCAAGATTGTCTTCCTCGAGAGTGGCGACACATCGCTCGGCGCACAGGTACAGGGGGGCGGGTGGAGCTATCTAGAGGGGCGGATTACGCTAAATGGGGTTCCTCAGGCGCCGAAATCCCATTCGGAGCTGCTCTTTTGGCAAGCGTCAGTGGGGATCGCGCAAAAAGTGGGGTGGACACGTCCCTACGCGGCGCTGGTCGTCGATCAGTTTATGTTTAAAACGAGGCGCGCTCCAGGAGAAACGATCTACTTTCAAGAGCGACACCGCATCGGGGGCGTGCTCGGGGTCGATCTGACCACCGGGACCTATTGGCTGCTGGCCCTCGAGTCGCGGATGGGGTTTGAAGAAGTGTTAGCCCTTTCCCTTCAGCTCCGGTTTTGAATAAAATGACAGGTTCGCGTATCCTATTTTCCTTTCGTTTTGGAATTACGCAGCATGTTGAAAAGAACTCTTCCCTTCCTCTTAAGCGCCACCTATTTGTTCGCTCAGTCCGCCGACGTCGAATCGGCTGAAAAATCTCAGGCAGTCGACCCCGATACACTGCAACAATGGTTGCGCGACAAGCGGATGATTTCGGTCCGCGAGTTGGGCGGCGACCTCTCGATCAGCGGCGACGTGCGGACAGAGTTCCAAGCCACTAACGAAACCAAAAACGGCATTAAACAGCGCGGCTCGTATGGCGCGTGTGACCGCCCCGCGAACGCGTGGGACGTCGAGTTTAACCTGATGCTCGACTACCGCACGGAGCGCACGTGGGCTGCCGTGAAGTTGGAATTCGACAACGACATGGGCCAACGCAGCGGTACCTTGAGCAACATCCGCCTCGAGAAAGCCTACCTGGGCGGCCGCATCATCTACGGCGACACCTTTACCTTTGACGGTGAAGTGGGCCGCCGCAACTTCTACAACGTCTTCGACTCCAAAATTGAATTTGCCTCGCTCTTCGACGGCCTGTTGTTCCGCTTTAGCAAGGCGAGCGAGCACATCGGCGACGCCTATGTCAACGCCGCGGCCTTCTTGATCGACGACAAGACCAACCATTATGGATATGTGGCGGAAGTGGGACTCTTGCGCTTTGCCAATACCGGGATCAATATCAAATATTCGCTCATGGATTGGAGAAAGCACTTCCCCAATGACTTGACGACCGATCGATACCGCTTCATCGTGGGCCAAGCGCTTCTGCAATACCAGTGCAACCCCGACTGGATGGGCGGCCGCCTCCTTCTTCTCTATGGCGCCTTCCTCAATAACTTCATTGCGAAGCCGATTGCGATTACCGCGCACCAAAAGGCGAGCCAAGGCGTGTATGCGGGCTTTACAGTTGGACAAGTGCGCCGCGCGGGTGATTTTGCGGTCGACGCGAACTTCCAGTGGGTACAAGCGCAGGCGATCCCAGACTTTGACGTGAGCGGCATCGGCCGCGGGAACGCGTGCCGCATCGGCCTCTACACGAACAACATCAACGGCAGCGGAGGCGCAACTACCAACGCGACAGCGGTGGGCAGTTGCAACTACAAGGGCTTCGTCATCGACGCGCTCTACGCCTTCACCGACAACCTGACGATCAACCAAAACTATCAGATGTCGTGGACGCTGAACAGAAACATCGGCCCCAACCTGCAGCTCAAGCAGTTCGAGACCGAATTCATCTACGCGTTCTAGATAGTGTCGTCATGGGATTCTCCCTGAGGATAGCGGCATTGACCCTTTGATTTTGATCCTGGAGAGCGCTGCCAACTGTAAACAGTTGGCGAGCTCGAAGGATCAAAAGCAAAGATCAAGGCCGTTATCCTCAGGGAGAAGGATATGACGACACTATCTAAGCAATGTAAAGCGGCTTTACATGGATTGGAAGCCGACGGTGATCTGCCGGACGGTGATCCCCAGATAGGTGCGATTCAGCCGCTCTTTTTTCCCGTGCGCTTCATAGATGTCAAATTTATTGCGGCTGAAAAAGGCCGCAAAGTAGTTCGCCTTTGCCTTGGCGTCTTTTCTCTTGTGGAGGAAGAGGAGGAGGGGCGTTTTTTCCGCTTTGTATTGAGGGAGGAAGGGAGTGAGGGTGGTGGGGACGGAGGCGATTCGGAAGGGCTTCATCCACCCATTGAAGAAGGGGAAGCGGCGGCAGAATGGGTCGGGTGTGATGACGTGGAGGTTGGGGATGACGGAGAAGAGGAGGACCGCGTCCCACCAGGAGCGGCTTTCGAGGATGATGAGGCTCGGGCCGTCGGGGAGGGCTGAGGTAACGCGCAGTTTGCGGAATCGGGAGAGGATCCGCTTGGCGAGGAAGGGCAAGAAAAGGGTGCCCAGGCGGCCTGTGAGGAGGGTGTGGATGACCAGGGTGCAGATCCCCATGAGGAAAAAACCCGAGGAGGCGGAGAGCTCGAGCTGCTCGCTAAAGAAATAAATTGCAAACGCGGCGAAGAGGACGCCGACGAAGCTGAAGAAGTTTGCTGCGGCGATCACTTGCCCGCGCTTTTCGTCGGGGGCGTTCATCTGGATAAAGGCGTCAAAGGGGACGAGGTAGCCGCCGCCAAAG
>CAYGOG010000107.1:0-3838 GCA_964351415.1 uncultured bacterium
CACAACAACACCGTCGGCACACTGAACTTGCTCGAGGCGATGCGGCGCCATCAGGTGGGGCAAATTGTGTTTTCCAGCACCTGCGCAGTCTACGGCAATCCGATCCGGTTGCCGCTCGATGAGACCCACCCGCTTGCGCCGATCAGCCCGTACGGGAGATCCAAGTGGATGGTCGAGGAGATCTTGCGCGACTACGAGAGCGCCTATGGCCTGCGCGGCGTGTGTTTGCGCTACTTCAATGCGGCGGGCGCCGATCTGGATGGCGAATTGGGCGAAAATCACACACCTGAAACACACCTGATTCCGTCGCTGCTTCTCGCGGCGTTGGGGCGGCGCGAGCCCCTTGTGATCTACGGCGACGATTTTGCCACGCGCGACGGCACCGCCATACGAGATTACATCCACGTGAGCGACCTAGCCGACGCACACGTGGCGGCCCTCCGCTACTTACAGCGCGGCGGCGCCGGCACAGCGATCAATTTAGGCACAGGGCGCGGCACCTCGATCCGCGAGGTCCTCGACTCAGCCCTGCGCATCGGATGCCCGATCCCCCATCGCTTTGACGCGCGACGGCCGGGAGAACCCGCCGAACTCACAGCTCAAGCCGCGCGCGCGCAAGAGCTCCTCAGCTGGACGCCGCAGCATACCCTCGACACCTCATTGGAGACCGCATGGCGCTGGTTTTCCCGCTCCTCCTAACCGTGAGCGCGCTCCTCTTGCAGGCCTACGTCTATCCCCTTCCGCTCCACCCGCTGACGCCCCTGTTTGCCTATTTAGCGCTCCACACCTCGCTGTTAAGAGCCCTATGGATCGCGGCGGCCATCGGCCTCTTGCCCGATCTATTTGCCTCCACCCACTTTGGCCTCTATCCGGCGGCGGCCGTGGGCATTACTGCAGTCTTAAGCCGCTTTCGGCACCTGGTCCCCCTCGATAAACCGCTTCCGTTTGCCCTATTGACCGCAGCAGCAGGGGTCATGAGCCCGCTTGCCCACCTCATCCTCCTTTTTCTCTTTGACAACCCCCCGCCCCTTTCGGGACAATGGCTCTTTGTGGAACTCCTTCCCATCCCCCTCTTGGATGGAGCGGCCGGCCTCCTCCTCGCCTGGGGCCCCGTCCAGCTCTACCAAATGGCGCTCAAGCGGTGGAAGGTGTACCAATTGATGCAAGAACAGGCTTTAAGTGAATGACTCTCTCTCCCCTCTGACTCTTCTCGCAATCGAAGCCGCCCTGCAAGCGGGCGACATCGTGCGGCAAGGGTATGGCACCTCGTTTAAAATCAGCAATAAAGAAGGCGTCCATAACCTAGTTACCGAGTACGACCATCTGTCGGAGAAGAGCATCGTCGACTTTCTCTCGCAGCATGCCCCCACCTCACAATTTTTGGCCGAAGAGAGCGGCGCGAGCGGTACACACAATAGCGAGCTGCTCTGGATCATCGATCCGCTCGACGGAACCGTGAATTTTGCGCACCAGGTGCCCCATTTTGCCGTGAGCATCGCCGCCGTCAAAAAAGGCGTTCCGATTGCAGGCGTCATCTACCAGCCCCTCACCCATGAACTCTTTGTCGCCGAGAAGGGGACAGGAGCCTTCCTCAACGGCGCGCCGATCCGCGTGAGCCCGGTGGCCGCCCTCGAAAAGAGCTTCCTCGCGACCGGATTTCCGTACAACTTAAGCGAAAACCCGCACCACTGCATCGACCACTTCGTCGACTTGCTGAAATTGGGCCTGCCGATCCGCCGCCTCGGCGCCGCCACGCTCGACTTTGCCTATGTGGCAGCGGGGCGTTTTGAGGCGTTCTTTGAAGTCTCGCTCGCGCCGTGGGATTGCGCAGCAGGCGTGCTCCTCGTCGAAGAGGCGGGGGGCCGCGTCACCGCGTGGGACCACCGCAAGCCATTTGACATCCACTCCTACCAACCGATCCTCGCAACCAATCGCGCGCTCCATCCGGCGCTCTCAGCCGTCCTGATGCGGGAGGTGCGATGATCCTCGACGGCAAGGCGATCGCCGATGCAATCCTCGATGAAATCGCCGCCACCGTGCGCACCCTCAAGCGCAAACCGGGGCTTGCCTTTCTCCTAATCGGCGACAACCCCGCCTCGCAGACCTATGTCGCCATGAAACAGCGCGCCTGCGCCCGCGTCGGCATCGAGTCGCGCATCCTCTCCCCCACCAACCTCCATTCGGCCATCACCCACCTCAACCAAGACCCCCATATCGACGGCATCCTCCTCCAATTGCCGCTCCCCTCCGATCCACTCCCCTACCTATCGGCGATCTCCCCCTCCAAAGACGTGGATGGCCTCCACCCACTCAATGCGGGCAAGCTCTTTCAAAACATCCCCGGCGGCTTTGTCCCCTGCACGCCGCTGGGCGTCCTCACCCTCCTCGAGCGAGCGAACATCCCCCTCTCGGGCCAACATGTCGTCATTGCAGGGCGCAGCAACCTTGTCGGCAAGCCTTTGGCCGCCCTCCTCCTCCAAAAACAGGTCAACGCCACCGTCACCGTCGTCCACTCGGGCACCCGCAACCTCGCCTCCCTCACCCGCACCGCCGACATCTTCATCTCCGCAATCGGGCAGCCCCGCTTTTTCACCGCCGAGCACATCAAGCCCGGCGCCATCGTCATCGATGTGGGCATCCACCGCGAGGGGAAACGGCTGATCGGCGACGTAGACTTTGCAAGCGTCGCAACAGTCGCCTCGCAAATCACCCCCGTCCCCGGCGGTGTCGGCCCCATGACCATCGCCATGCTCCTCCAAAACACCCTCCGCGCATGTATACAGCACTCCTCTTAGCGCTTGCTTCTCCCCTCCCTCCCACCACCGAATTTAACGGCTGGGCGATGACCATGCCCTACCGCATTACCGTGGGCGCCCCACTCGCCTCCCCGCAGCGACAAGAAGTAGAAATCCTCATCCGCGACACCTTCGACGAGGTGGACCGCACCTTGAACAACTGGAATCCCGATTCTGAAATCTCCCGCGTCAACGCCGCGCCCGCCGATACGCCCATTCCCCTCTCGCAACCGCTCTACGACCTCCTGCACCTCTGCGACCAAATCGTCGCCCTCTCGGGAGGCCGCTTCGACCCCACAGTCGGGCCCCTCGTCGCGCTCTGGCGCACCAAACTCGCCGACAAACAGGCCCCCACCGCAGCTGAGCGGCTCGAACTTGCGCATTCAATCGGTTGGCACCACATCCACTTGTATGAAGGGGAGCTCGTCAAAGACAATGCCCACACCGCGCTCGACCTGTGCGCCATCTCCAAAGGGTATACCCTCGACCTGCTCACCGACCGACTGCACCAAAAAGGGTACGACAACACCCTCGTCGAGTGGGCGGGCGAACTCCGCGCAAGCGGGCACCACCCCGAGGGGCGCGACTGGATGGTCGCCCTCGACCCGGGACTCCAAATAAAAGGGCAACCGCTCGCCCCGATCGCCCTCCATAACAACGCCATTGCCACAAGCGGCGACTATGCGCACGACGGGTGGAACCTACCCGAACACCGCTACTGCCACATCGTCGACCCCCATACCGCCATGCCCCTCGAGGTGACTCCCCACTCCATCGCCACCGTCACCGCAATCGCCCCCACCTGCGCCCTCGCCGACGCCCTCGCCACCGCGGGGATGGTCTTCCCCAACCGCCTCGAGGCGGAACAATGGGCGCAAGAAGTCGTCGAACTTTACCCAACCACCAGTTTCCTCATCCTCTCTTATGATCACTCTGCTCTGCGACCTGGGGAACGTCCTCCTGTTCTTCAGCCATGACAAGCTCTTTCAGCAGCTCGCAAACTTAACCGGGGCGGACCACACTCCCCTCTTCAAGCGCGAGGG
>CAYGOG010000108.1:0-2812 GCA_964351415.1 uncultured bacterium
CAAATTCTCAATAGAAAATTGATCTCTAAAATTAAATGTATGACAGGGTCGATCTTTCGATCAACCTCTGCACAAGCTTGTTCTTCTCGTTTCTCTGTTTTCACTGTCAAGTCAACTGGTTCGCTTCCCGCGAGCCTTTTCGCTGCATCTTTCGATGTTAACGAATGTGAAAATATATCCCAGGCCGCTTATTTGCAGCAACATCGACCTTTGCCTGTTTTGCTAAGCATCTAATCTTAAGCGACTTATGCGAAAATAAATCTCTCCCTCTGTCCTGCCCCGTCGATGTGTAACGCACAGAAAAAAAGAAAGGGAGGCCAGAGGGCCTCCCTTTGGGTGAAAACGTTGCGCTGAGAGGAGCGGACTTATCCGCCTACCAACTGCAGCTGGGCCATGAAAATGAGGACCCCCGCAAAGTAGCTCACCAGCGCGATCAAGCTGATCCGCTTGAGATACCACATAAAGTCCACCTTCTCAAGCCCCATGAGGGCCACACCGGCAGCGGATCCGATGATCAGGATACTGCCTCCGGTCCCCGCGCAATAGGCCAGCATTTGCCACAGCGTGGAATCGGCCGGATATTGCGCCAAGTCGAACATCCCCATCCCAGCCGCCACGAGCGGCACGTTATCGATCACCGAGGAGACAACCCCGATGATCACCGCAATCGCGTTGATATTCCCCACGCTCTCATGGAGAAATTCGGCCAACTCGCGCAAGTACCCTAGCGTATCCAATGCGCCGATCGAGAGCAGGATCCCCAAGAAGAAGAGGACGCCCGACGTATCAATTTTTGTTAATACATGGGGAACCCTTAGGTAATTGCGGGTCTCATCGTCGCGGTGCAGTATATCGGTCATCAGCCACAGCACGCCCAGGGCAATCAAAATCCCCATAAATGGAGGCAATCCCGTGAGCGCCTTAAACACGGGCACAAACACGAGCGCTCCAATGCCCGCAAAAAAAATCAGTCGGCCACTGGGCTCGATGTCGTCTTCATGCGCCCGTTGCTGCAATTGGGCATACTTCCCCTTGAGCGGGATTCCAAACAAGAACAGCGCCACCGCCAGCGAGATCACGCTGGGGAAAAAGAGCCATTTCATAACGGCTCCTGTGGTGATATTGCCGTTGATCCATAACATCGTGGTCGTGACGTCGCCAATAGGGGTCCAAGCGCCCCCCGCATTGGCCGCAATCACCGCCATAGAGCCGAGCATCCACCGCTCCTTTTGATCGGGCACCAGCTTGCGCAATAGCGAGATCATCACAATCGAAGTGGTCAAGTTATCGAGCACCGAGGAGAGGAAAAACGTGGTAAATCCCAGGATCCAGAGCAATTTTCGCTTGGAGTTGGTGTGAATCACGTCGGTGATCACCTTAAATCCCTTGTGCGAGTCGATCAGCTCGACCAACGTCATGGCCCCGAGCAAAAATAAGATGATCTGGCTGATTTCATTGAGGTGTTCGCCCAGCGCATGGACATTTTGTTCGGGGGTTCTGCCCTCCACAAAAAAGACGAACATCCAGCACAAAACCGCCATGACGAGAGCGGAAGAAGTTTTATTCACCTTGAGGGAATATTCAAAAATAATCCCTAAATATCCCACTGCAAAAATGAGGAGGATAATTAGGTGTGCAGTATAGGTATCAATCATAGGTCCTCTTGGAGAATATCGTGTATCCGAATGAGGCCTACCACGCGCCCTTCCTGTAGAACGGGAAGCGACGTGACAGGGCGCATCGGATCTTCCATACGGCGCATCGCATCCCAAGCGAGTTCGCTGGGGGCGGCCGTACGGGGCGCTTTTGACATCAGTTTTTCAATTTTTGTTTCGAGGGCCTTGGAGCCGAGCTGCTCGAGCGCTCTGCGCAGATCGCCATCGGTAAAGATCCCTTCCAACTGTCCCGACTCATTGCGGGCGATTAAGCAGCCGCACCGCTTGGCCGAGAGTTCCGGCAACAGTTCCAACAGCGTCTGTGTCGGCGAGCAGAGCGGGAGCGCCTCTCCTTTGAGCATAAGTTCCTCCACGCGCAGCGCAATGCGGCGCCCGATGAGTCCGCCGGGGTGATTCAGGGCCAATAGTTCTCGCTTGATCCCCTTGCGATGCATGAGCCCGACCGCGAGCACATCGCCGACAAGCAGCTGCAACACCGTCGATGTCGTGGGCGCCACATCAAAGGGGCACAACTCCCGCTGTAGAGGCAACACCACAGCCGCTGTTGCCGCGCGTTCCAGCCTCGATCCTGCGACGGATGTGAACGCAATGACCTGCGCACCCCGTTGATTCACATAAGGGATCAAATCCAGCAATTCCTGCGTCTCCCCGCTCTTCGAAAACGCGAGCACCACATCGCCCCTCTTCACCACGGCTAAATCGCCATGGAGCGCTTCGCCGGGCGACAAAAACACCGCCTGCGTGCCGGTCGACAGGAGCGTCGCCGCGATCTTTTGCGCGATAAAGCCGCTCTTGCCCACTCCCGTCGTGATCACCGTCCCCATGCAACTGGCCAGCACATCCAACACAGCTTGCAGCTGTCCCGAAGAGACATGCGCATAAAAGTGCTGAAGCGCCTGAAACTGTTCAGAGAGAAGGGTCTCGATCATGCCTCTTGTAGGATCCTTTTGAGTTCTCCCAAGAATCCACACCCGTATAACCCATCGAGTACGCGGTGGTCAAACGTCAGCGTGACATACATCATCTGCCGCACCGCGAGCGAATCATCGGGCATTGCCATCACCCGCTTGGCAATCGCGCCGACGCCCACAATCGCCACTTCGGGCGAGCGGATAATCGGCGTCCCCATCAGCACT
>CAYGOG010000108.1:2822-3833 GCA_964351415.1 uncultured bacterium
ATCGTCCCATCTCGCACTTCATCAGGCGCCAGCCCTTGTGTCCGGGCCTTTTCCGCCAGTTCCGCAATCTTCTTCGCAAGCTGGGAAATTCCCAAGGCATTGGCGCCCCGAATGACGGGCACCATCACGCCTTGGTCGACGCTCACCGCAATCCCCAAGTTTACCTGCTTTTTCAGCACGATCGTCTCGCCATCCAACGACGCGTTCAGCAGCGGAAACGCCTGCAAGGCTTTTGCCATCGCGTGCACAATGAACGGCGTCACCGTCAGCTTCACGCCATCCGGCTGCGGCTCCCGTATGCGCCGCATCAGCGCCGTCACATCCACTTCGGTCATCAGCGACGCGTGGGGCGCCTCATAAAAGGACTTCACCATGTTCTCGGCGATCGCTTTCCGCAGTGGCGTCATCGGAATCCGCTCCAACCCCGCGCCTGCAAACGCCTCCACATCCCGCTTCGTGAGCCGCCCCCCCTCGCCGCTGCGCGGAATCGCCTCTACTTCTGCCGCCGACAATCCCTTTTCTTTCAGCAAGCACGCCACCGCCGGCGAAAACTCCACTGCGCCCACCTGCACTACCGCAAGGGATGCGCCCACCTCCACCTCTTGGCCCACCTGCGCGAGCACATCGCACAGCACTCCCTCCACCGGCGACGGGATCTCGCTGTTCACTTTATCCGTGGACACTTCAAGCAGAGGCTCGTCGCGCTTGACGCGATCCCCCGGCTTCTTAAACCACTGCACTACCGTTGCGCTTACAATGCTCTCACCGAGCTTGGGAAGGGGAATCGAAATCGTCATGCCAAAGAATTATCCCCCTCGTGAAATCAAATGTAAAGCGGCTTTACATGGGTCCCAGTCTCCCCCTGTCACCCGGATCGCAATCTGCAGCGCTCCAACCGGCACACTATGCGGGGGCAATTTCACCCAATCTTTCTCAGTGCACACCCAATGGCGCCCCCGCAACCGCTCCACGTCCATCGCCCCATGATCGGGCAGATACACCGCCTCCACC
>CAYGOG010000109.1:0-3806 GCA_964351415.1 uncultured bacterium
AGGGAGAATTGGGGGTCGGGTTTACCGTTGGGGCGGCCGAAGTGGCTCATGAGGATGAGGCGGGCGCCCTGGTCGAGGGCGTATTGGATCGAGGGGAGCGCTTCGCGAATCCGGGTGTCGTCTCCCTCCGGGACGTTGAAGTCGACTCGGAGGAGGAGTCGCTTGCCCTGGAGTGGGAGATCGGACAATAACTTCATAGTTCTGAAAAGGGGCTTGTAGATTGGGTAAAGCGGTCGCCTTTTTTGCGGTTGGAGAGCTCGAGGCGGATCGAGTAGAGGAGGTCTTGGTCGAAGTCTTTTCGCTCGGCCCAGCGCAGGTATTCAAGCGGGATCTCCTCAAACTTGCGCCCTTTGTGTTTGCCGAGCGGCATGGCTTTGAGGCGGATCGGTTTTTTCAGTGCGTTGAGGATTTCGGCGGAGCTGCGGTAGGGTTTTGCGAGGTATTTGAACACTTCGATGTTGGTCGCCACGTCGCTCATGGCGCGATGGGCCCCTTCGGGCGGGATGTTGAAGTGTTGGCGCAGCACTTCGAGCGAATTGGTGGGGCTTTGGCCGTAGAGGCGGGCGAGGCGAAGGGTGTCGATGAACGGGAGCGACTGGATGTGGGTGGGGATTTGATTGCGCTTGGCTTCGGAGGCGACGAGCTCGATGTCGAAGTTGATTGCGTGGCCGACGATGATGTGGTTGCCGATGAGCGCAAGCACCTCGGGGAGCACGGCGGCGATTTTAGGTTTGCCGACGAGCATGGCGGCGGAAATTTTATGGATTTCCTGCGAGACGGAGGGGATGTCGCACTCGGGATTGACGAGCGACTCAAACTGGGCGAGGATTTCGGAGAAGGTGAACGTGGCCGCTGCGATTTCGACGATGCGGTCGTTTTTGGGGTCGAGGCCGGTCGATTCGCAATCGATGCAGACGAAGAGTTCTCGCTCGAGATCGGCCATGTTGGGTACTAGTTTAGCACGGTGTCCCAATTCCCCGACAGAGTGCGGCTGCCGTCAGGATTGGGGGCGATGTCGATGTGGAGAGTGTCGGGGGGCAGGAGGGAGGCGATTTTCTCGGGCCACTCGATGACGCAGAGCCCTTGCTCAAAATACTCGTCGAAGCCGAGGGCGAGGAAGTCGGCGGCATTTTTGAGGCGGTAGAGGTCGAAGTGGAAGAGAGTGGGATACGGGTTGAGGAGGGTGAAGGTGGGGCTTTGGACGTGGCGCTCGAAGGCGGGGGGCACGAGCCCCTTGACGAAGGTGGTTTTGCCGGCGCCGAGGGGGCCGGTTAAGGCGAGAATGCGTCTCCCTTCAAGGCGAAGGGAGCGGGCAAATTGGATCAGGGAGTCCTCGGTGGAGAGGATTACTCGACCCATTTGGAGATGTAGGGTTCAAACTCGGGGAATTCCGAGAGCGCCTCGACAAAACCGGCGATTTTATCTTCGGTGAGGTGTTTTTGGATGAATTCCATAAACTTCTCGTCGATTTGGAAGCGGTTTTGGTTTTGCACTTCGGCGAGGGTGAGCCGCTTGATGTGGTTCTTCTTGAAGTCGTCGATGACGGCCGCTTTGCTGTTGAAGAGCTTGCCGGTGATGGCGGAGGAGTACACTTTTTTCTTGATCGACGCCTTCCGCTCGCTGATGTAGTTCTTGATCACTTCGGGGTCTTCGGAGACGAAGAATCGCTTTACGGGGAGACCGCCGACCCGTTCCTTATTCTCGGGGCAGCTCGCCACCCAGTCGTAGATCGCATCTTGCGGATTGGGGTGGGTGTTGTCGCCAAATACTTTGCCAGTGAAGGGGCAAATGTAAATTTTCTTGGTTTGATCGTTGACGCTCTCTTGCCCGAATTGGATGGTGATTTCGGTTTCGCGCCAGAGTTTTCCGTCTTTCTCGAGCTTCGCGACGAGGTCGTCCAAGCTTTGGAAGATCATTTTGTCGCGCGGGAAGAGGACCGGTTTGACGTTGTGTTTTTCCTCGACGTAGGCGAGGTAAAAGGTGACGAGGTCTGCTTGCTTGTTTTTCTTCAGAAATTCGAGCAGTTCTTTCTTCTCTTCGTCGCGGATCGTAGGAGCAGCGGTCATGACAGAGCCTTTTTGATTGGGGTCTAGGTTACGGGAAAAAGGGTTAACCATCAAGGGGTTGATTTGGGCAGGGGAGATCGGGTATCCTGTTGCGCTTGGTAAGTCAATTTATGAATACAGCTCTCTTAGAGAAACCGAAGCGGCAGAGCGCTGCCGGTGTGAAGCTGGAGGAACTTTCTATCCCCGGCTATGAGCGGGTGGTCAAGGCCACCGAGCCGAAGTCGGGGCTTGTCGCGATCATCGTCCTCCACAATACGGTGTTGGGGCCTGCCTTGGGCGGGACTCGGATCCTCCCCTATCGCTCGTTTGAAGAGGGGCTGGAGGATGCGCTCCGGTTGGCCAAGGGGATGACCTATAAATCGGCCGTCTCGGAAATGGGGCTGGGAGGGGGCAAAAGTGTGATTTTCGCGCAAGAGAAGACGCCCGAGCTGCTCCAGGCGTTTGGGCGGGCGGTTCACGCCCTGAAGGGGGAGTACATCTGCGCTGAGGACATGGGGTGCGGGATGGAAGAGGTGCGGCAGATTCGGGAAACGACCCCCTATGTCGTCGGGCTTGCGCACGAGAAGAGCAGTGGCGATCCCGCCCCCTTTACCGCGTGGGGGGTCTTGCGCGGCATCGAGTCGGCGGCAAGGCGCCTCTTTGGCTCCGATTCGCTTGTGGGTCGCAGAGTGGCGGTGCAGGGAGTGGGCAACGTGGGGGCGAAGCTCGTCGAGTATCTCTTTTGGGCGGGCGCTGACGTCACCATCGCCGATGTGCAAGAGGCGCGGGTCGCCGCATTGGTGAAGCGATTTGGGGTGAAAGTCGTATCGCCTCAGGACATTTTACAGGTGTCCTGCGACGTGCTCTCCCCTTGCGCGGGCGGCGCCATCTTCAACGATGCGACGATTCCCCGCCTGCGGTGCCGGGCGATCGCCGGCGCAGCCAACAACCAGCTTGCCGAAGAGCGACATGCCGAGGCGCTGCGGCTGAAGACAATTTTATATGCCCCCGACTTCGTGATCAACGCCGGCGGGCTCCTCAACGTGGCGGCGGAACTGGAGGCGGACGGGTACACGTCCACCCTGCCGCGCGACCAGGTGAATCGGATTTACGAGCGCCTCTTGTCGCTGTATGACATTGCGGATCGCAACGGAGAGTCGACCCATGCGGCGGCGGTGGCGCTGGCCGATTATCGGCTGAAATATGGGATTGGGAAGCGATTGCTTGCTCCGGTCTTCCACCATTCTGTAGAATAGGCGCATGGAAACTCTGCAGCAGGCCATCGAAACGGCCGTCGCCCGCGCGATCGAAGCGTCCCTGGGCCCTGGCTTTACAGCCGACATCGCCCCGTGCGCCCCCGAATTTGGCCACTACCAGTGCAACAGCGCCCTTCGACTGGGCAAACAGCTGAAGCGCAATCCCCGCGAAGTGGGGCAGGCGATTTTGGACGCGCTCGGCGCAAACGAGATGTTCGAAAAAGTGGAGATTGCGGGGCCCGGCTTCCTGAACTTCACCCTTTCCCCCGCCTTCCTATCGCGCTGGGCGCAACAGCAGTTGCACGACCCGATGCTCGGCGTCCCCAAGCCGAAAAAGCGGGAGCGGATTATCGTCGAGTTTTCCTCGCCGAACATCGCAAAAGAGCTCCATGTGGGGCACCTGCGCTCCACGATCATTGGCGATTGCCTCGCACGGCTGTTCGAATTCATGGGGCATGACGTGCTCCGTCTGAACCACGTGGGCGATTGGGGCACCCAATTCGGC
>CAYGOG010000110.1:0-3490 GCA_964351415.1 uncultured bacterium
TGTGGGCATAGGTGAGGCGGCGGCGGAGCAGGGGAAGGAAGTCGTCGCGGTTGTGGGCGGCGACTTGGAGGATCACTTCGACGCGGACAAAGGGGTCGGGATCGTCGAGGAGTCGCTTGAGGGTGAGGGTGGCGTCATGGGTGCCGATCAGGGCGAAGAGCGAGGGAAAATAGGGGCGGAATTGGGGTGGTAGGCGGAAGAGGAGCCCCTCGATTTGACCGACGGCGTGGGGGTGCTTGCGGGCGGAGAGGTAGTAGGCGGCCTCCATGCGGGTGGAGAGGAAGTCGGAGCTCATCGCCTCGTTGAGGAGGAGGTCGCACCGGTCGTCGGGATGCTGCCCGATGAAGCGGATGGCGATCATCTGCATTTCGGGATTGGGGTGGTGGAGGCCCCGCTCGAGGATATCGACTGAGCTGATGGAACTGGAGAGGCCAGCGCCGAAGAGAGAGAGGAGAAAGATCTCCGGGTCGGGATTTTGGATTCCGCGCTCGAAGAGGACGTGTCCCATTTGTTGGAGGGTCTCAAAGTCGGGCCGAGGGGCGGTTTGATAGAGGGCGATGGCCTCTTCAGTTTGCCCTGTCTGCATGAGGAAGAGGGCGTGGTTGCGCGGATCCACGGGGGTTGTGGCGAGGAGGGCAGCTAGACCGACTTGAAATAGAACCATAATGAAGTTTAAAGTAGTTCCTCAAATCTTACCGGAGAGAGGATATGAGTGTCTATGAGTTGTCTTGAGATGAGGGCGCGTCCCAGTCGCGCAACACAGCTGGAGGTGAGTGTCAGGCCGTCGGAGGATTTGGCCTATGTGCAGCGGCTGATGCGGCCCATTGTGGACCGGTGGATCAGCTGGATGGGCTACTTCTTTGGTGGAGTGGCACAGGCATCGCAGCCGCTCTTGTCGCAGCTTTGGGGGCGGCTGGAACACCGCTTATGAAGACGGCTGCGCCCGGTGAGGAGCGCGCCGATTCCGAGGAGAGCTGTCGCGACAAGCAGGAGGAGCAGAGCTGCGAGGAAGGTCATACCAATGATCAGAAATAACCTTTAGTTTTGGAGAGGATTTTTTGCGCACAACAAAGCGCGGAGATCGAAGCTGACCTCTTGTAGGTCAGCGAGATCGAGCGCAAAGTTGTGCGCAAAAAAGCCCGAACAAAACTGAAGGTTATTTCTGAGAGTTGGTATCATCTTTTCTTCGGTTTTTTCAGGCCTAAGGTGGGGGGCGCCGATCGCGAGGTGAGGTCGACCCAGATGGGAGAGGACCAGGCGATGTGTCCATCTTTTTGGGTGACGCGCAGGTAGTAGTAGGCAAAGGGGGCGGCATTGAGGGGGGCCTCGAAGGCGATGTCGCCGAGGAGATCGGTGTCGTCCAGCGCGGTGTCGAGCCGCTCGCCGTTGACGGGCAATTTTTTCCAGACCGCGCCATTGCGGATGATCGCTACTTCGAGGAGCGGCTGTGTGCCGACGGCGATCACTTGGATATGGCGGTTGTATTCGAGGCCGGGGCGAGTTTGGGTGTCGAGGATAGCGCCCATGGGGTGGCCCGCAATCTGGAGCGAGACGATCATCCGCTCGCCGGTGGTGGCGTAGGTGGAGCGATTTTGGAGCGCTTCGATGGCGCCTGCGCGGTTAAATCCCTTGGCGAGGATGGCGGTGAGGCCGGGCGAGTATTGTTTTTGGTCGGCTTCGTAGAGGCCGGCAAAGATGCCCCGGTCGTCAAATCCGCCGGCGGTAAAGCCAAAGCGGTAGCCGCGGTTGAGTGCGTCTACAATCGAGCCGTCGGCGACTTCGATCATCCCCTGTTTATTGCCGATGATGGGGCGCGGGTTTCCCGCTTTTGCGGTGCATTCGGAGGAACCCCATGCGTTGTAAATTTCGACAACGCGCTCATACTCGGGTTGGAACTCGTCAAAGACAAAGGGCGTGCGGCTCCCCATTGTGGTGGAGGGGATGGCGACCATGTCTTTAGGGGAGTGGGACTTGTAGATTTTTTTCAGCGCATTCGACTTGGAGTCTTTGCGGCGCAAAAGGGGGCGCGCATCTTTGGTGTAGACGATTTGGCGGAGGCCTTCCGTTTTGGGGTCGCCGGCCCATTGAAAGCCGAGGAGCGTGACAAAGCGGTCGTCTTCGTTGAATTCGGCGATTTGGGCGCTGAGGGTGCGCCAGAGGTCGGGCGACGTCTCCTCTTCCGATTCAAACGGGGAGGTGGCGATGAACTGGAACGCCTGGTCGTCGCGCATGGTGCGGAGGAAGGTCTCGATGTGTTCGGAGGCGTCGATCCGCTCCGATTCGCCGTGGAGGAGTCCCCAGAGGAGTGTGTAGGGCGTTTCGGCGAGGCATTGGATCGGGGGAGAGAAGGAGAGTTCGCCGGTCTTTTGGTTTTTCAGCTGAATGCGGTAGATGCCCGGCTCGTTGAAGTAGAGGTTGGGCAGTGCGATGAAGCCGGTTTCGGGGACAAAGAGCTTCCAGTTGAGATTTTCGCGCAGGTTTTCGTAGGTGAGCTCAATCAGCGTCCCTTCAGGTGCGCGGGAGGTGAGGTTGCCGTATTGGTCTTCAAAGCGGACGATGACGTCGAAGCGCTTGTTGCGGCTGACGAGTGTCGGGGCGATGATGCGGAGCGATTTGAGGTGATTGCCGCGGACGTCGAGAGTGAAGGTTTCGGGGTCTTTGTAGTCCCCTTTGCCTTTGGGGTCGATGAAGAGGTTGAACGGGCGGCGCCGTTGGATGAGGCGCTGGCATGCGGTATCGACGAGGTGGAGGGCGATAAGGTCGCCGGGCTTGAGCTCGAGGGGGAGCGTAAATTCGTAGGAAGAAGTGCTGAGCAGATCGCCGCCGAGGAGTTTGCCGCCGGGGAGTTCGACGAAGAGGCGCGCTTTTTTTTCCTTGGGATTGGGAGTGGGGATTTGCCAGTCAAGGGGCCTTCCCATCGACTCGAGATCGAAGCGGAGTTTCGTTCCTTTCGGAAGGGGCAAAGAGGTGGTGTATGAGAACTTCCAGGATCCGACATCGCCTGCATACGCAGCGCTCGGCTCGACAACGCAAATAGATCGACGCATAGTGGTGGCCCATTATGCAACAACCTAGGACTGTTTATCAAGGGTATGAGGTGTGATTTTAATCTTTTTAATCGACCGCTCATTGGAAGAGAGCACTTCGAGGTCGAAGCGGTCGTGGGTGAGGCGCCACCCTTTGGGGGGAATGGTGCCCGCTTGGTCGAAGATGTAGCCGCCGATCGTTTCGTATTCGGGGCTTTGGGGGATTTGAATGCCGACCTGATCCTCGATGTCGAGGATGCTCATTTTGGCGTCGACCACCCAGCCGCCGCTCGGGAGGGCGAAGAAGGGAGGCCCTTCGATGTCGTACTCGTCTTCGATTTCGCCGACGAGCTCCTCGAGGATGTCTTCGATGGTGACAATGCCTTCGGTGCCCCCGTACTCGTCGACGATGATCGCCATGTGGAGCTGTTTGGCCCGAAATTCCTGTAAGAGCTGTGCAATTT
>CAYGOG010000110.1:3500-3779 GCA_964351415.1 uncultured bacterium
GTAGAGAACCGGTTTGGAGAGCGTTTCGATCGGCGCGTCGAGGTCGGCGTGGGGGTCGGTCATAATTCGGAGGAGATCTTTGTAGAGGATCACGCCGATGATCTCGTCGAGCGTCTCGCGGAAGAGGGGCACGCGGCTGTAGCCCTCTTGGGTAAATTGTTTGATGGCTGTGCGGATGGGGGTCTCTGCCGGAATGCCGAAGAGGTCGACGCGGGGGACCATGACCTCTTTTGCGACCCGCTCCTCAAACCCCATCGAGGCGGGGAATAGGTGGGCGGG
>CAYGOG010000111.1:0-3743 GCA_964351415.1 uncultured bacterium
TCGACGCTCTCGCTGATGCAGATGGCGAAGACCGCGGCGGCGCTCGCGCGGCTGGATGAGGCGGGGCTGCCTTACTTGTCAGTGTTGACCAATCCGACCACAGGCGGCGTGACGGCGTCTTTTGCGACGTTGGGCGATCTGCTGATCGCGGAGCCCGATGCGCTGATCGCCTTTGCGGGTCCGCGGGTCGTGGAGCAGACGATCAAGCAAAAGCTGCCGCCCGGCGCTCAAAAAGCGGAATTTTTGCTCGAGCGGGGGATGATCGACGCTATTGTGCCGCGCGCCGAGCTTAAAGGCTACCTGGCGAGCTGTTTAGCGTTTTTAACCGGAAATGAGCGGGTCGCGGATCCGGTCTATGAACGGGGCGGGGAGCTTGCTAAAAAAGTTCCTCACCGTTTAAAAGAGCTCTTAAAACTCGCTGAAGCAATCGAATGATCCCGATCTCTGTTCAAGTGGGCGATGAAGAGCTCATCCCCGTCTACTCTACCCCATTTGCCGCAGGAGCCGATGCCCGCGCGGCGATTGCAGAACCGCGCATATTGGCTCCGGGGGAGTCGGCGTTGATCCCGACCGGTCTGAAGATGGAGATCCCCATTGGGTACGAGATTCAGGTGCGGCCCCGCAGTGGATTGGCGCTGAAGAGTGGGATCACGGTGCTCAACACACCGGGGACCATCGATGCGGACTATCGGGGCGAGATCGGCATTATCTTGATCAATCACAGCCAAAAACCATTTACCGTTGAGCCGAAGATGCGGATCGCGCAACTGGTGCTCGCAAAAGTGGAGCGGGCGACATTTATACGAGTAGGCGAGGTAACAACGGCAACCGTACGAGGAGCAGGTGGCTTTGGTCACACCGGTACAAACTAAGCTCGAGGCGGTTCTCGATCCATCGCTCGTGATGTTCCTGCACGCTTCGTCGCGCGATGAGGCGATCGACGCCCTGGTCTCGCTCTTGCAGGCCAACGGGCATCTGCCCGATCGAGAGGCATTTAAGCGGGCGATCTTGGAGCGGGAGCTGCTGATCTCCACCGGCATTGGCCTCGGCGTCGCCGTGCCCCACGCCAAGCTGCCCTGCTTTGACTCATTTTTCATCGCGATCGGCATCCAGCAAGGGCAGGGGATCGAGTGGCAGTCGCTCGACCATCAACCAGTGCGCCTTATCTTCATGATCGGCGGGCCCGACAATCAGCAAACAGAATATCTGCAGATCCTGTCGCGGCTCACAACTGCGATCCGCAATCCCGAGATTCGGCGACAACTCCTCACAGTGCAAGATTCTGCAGAAATTCTCCGCCTCCTCTCTTCTCAATAATCTTGAGAGGCTGTATTGTGCGGTATTATGGATCTCAAAATTAAGGACGTCGCAGAGCTTTTAAACGTCTCTGAAACAACCCTAAAGCGTTGGGTAGCAGAAGCTAAAATTCCATACTATCGCCTCGGCGGTCAGGTATGCTTTAGCCCCGATGAGATCGAAAATTGGGTGCTCAATTCGCGCGGCGAATTGCCTCCGTTTGCGACTGAAGCCGATGACCCGCTCGAAGCGGTTGAAGAGCGGCTTGGCACGCGCCGGTTTGCGCTCTTCCGCGCCATCCATAAAGGGGGCGTATGGAATCGGGTGCCGGGCAACAATAAGGAAGAGGTGATCCAAAACTCGATGCGCCTGATTGGGCGCGATCTGAAGCTCGATCCCGATTTGTTGACGAACTTGCTTCTCGACCGGGAAAAGTTGATGCCGACAGCGCTTTCGCGCGGCGTCGCAGTGCCCCATACGCGCGATTTCCTGCTGCAAGATTCGTATGACATCGTCGCGGTTGTCTTTCCTGAAAAGCCGATCGAGTACGGCGCGCTCGATAAGCAGCCGGTTCACACGCTGTTTTTCCTCTTTGCGTGCGATGACAAGCGGCATCTGCACTTGCTGGCGAAGATCGCCCATCTCTCGTCGAAGCCGGAGCTGCTGAAGAAGCTGCGAGCGCACTCGACGAAGTCGGAAGTGCTCGAGACGGTCCGCGAGTGGGAAGGAATGCTGCATGCCCGCGACCCCAAGCTCGCCTCCGTAAATTAAAACACACACGGAATACATTACCGGTTTGGGACTGCCGAAAAAAATCAACCACAGAGAGCACAGAGGACACAGAGAAAGAATCGTACCCACGATCTTCCCAATCACAGAGTTTGGGTCTTCTTTCTCTGTGTCCTCTGTGCTCTCTGTGGTTAAAATTTTTAATCCCCTCTGCGAGCAAATATCCGAATTCTGGGTATGTCTATGACGGAATTCCTGTAAATTCAGTCTGTCAAATAGCCGAATTTACGCCCTATTAGCTAAAAAGAGCCGGTCGCTGATGCAGCAGCGACCGGCAGAACAACCTACTTAGGAACGGGGGCGGGAGCAGGGGTCGGAGTCCCTTGCTCTTGGAAGACGATTTGGCCGTTGACGGCGGTGATGAGGATTGTCTTCTCGGCATTGAGGTGTTGCAGCAGCTTTTCCGCGAGGGGATCCTCGAGGTGCTGCTCGATGGCGCGACGCAGCGGACGGGCTCCCATCTCGGGGAGGTACCCTTTGTCCACGAGGAAGTCGCGGGCTGCATCGTCGAGCGCAATGGTCACCTGTTTGTGTGCGAGCCGTTTGGCCAGTTTCGCAAACTCGAGGTCGATGATCTTGCGCAGTGAGGGGCGGTCGAGTGTGTGGAAGATCACAAGGCCGTCGAGTCGGTTTAAGAACTCGGGCTTAAAGTGCTTCTGCACGCTCTGCTTGATCTTGTCTTCCATCCCTTTGTAGTCGAGCGAGACCTCTTTCGCGCCAAAGCCCACTTCGGTGGTTTTGCGGATCAGGTCTGCCCCTAGGTTGGAGGTCATGATGATGATGGTATTGCGGAAGTCGATCTTGCGGCCGACCGAGTCGGTGAGGCGTCCTTCCTCGAGGATTTGGAGGAGGAGGTTCATCACGTCGGGGTGCGCTTTCTCCACTTCGTCGAAGAGGATGACGCTATAGGGGCGGCGGCGCACTTGCTCGGTGAGCTGTCCTCCCTCTTCGTAGCCGACGTAGCCGGGAGGCGAGCCGGTGATGCGGGAGATCGCAAACTTCTCCATGTACTCGGACATGTCGACTTGGATGAGCGCGTCTTCGCCGCCAAACATGTGGATCGCAAGCAGGCGGGCCAGGTGCGTTTTCCCGACGCCGGTGGGGCCGAGGAAGAGGAATGCGCCGATGGGGCGCTTGGGGTCTTTGATGCCAGCGCGGCTGCGGCGGAGCGCCTTGCACACGTTGTTCACCGCTTCGGATTGGCCGATCACCTCTTTTTCGAGGTCCTTTTCCATGTTGAGGACTTTTTGCGATTCCTCTTCGGTCAGGCGGGTGACGGGGACGCCGGTGTATTTTGCGACGATGGCGGCAATGTCCTCTTCGTCGACGATGGGTTTTTGCTCTTCTTTGCGCGTCTCCCACTCGGTGCGGAGGCGGGCGAGGTCGTCGCGCAAGTTTTTCTCATTGTCGCGGAGTTTGGCCGCTTTTTCGTACTCTTGCTTGCCGATCGCCTCTTCTTTGGCGACGCGGGCCTCTTCGATCTGCCCTTCGAGTTGGGTGAGGTTTTCGGGCTGGTGCATCATGGTGATGCGCGCTTTTGCCCCGGCTTCGTCCATGAGGTCGATCGCCTTATCGGGGAGGAAGCGGCCCGAGATGTACCGCTCGGAGAGGATGACGGCGGAGCGGATGGCGTCGTCGGTATAGGTGCACTTGTGGTG
>CAYGOG010000112.1:0-3731 GCA_964351415.1 uncultured bacterium
CTTTCAGCAATTGGTGGAGAGGGGCCTTGTCTACGAGGGGTACAAGGTGATGCCCTTTTCGACCAAGTTGGGAACGCCGCTGTCGAACTTTGAAGCGAATTTAAACTATAAGGACGTGGATGATCCGTCGTTGACGGTGATGTTCCAAGCGGTGGATGAGCCGGGGGTGTGCTACTTGGCATGGACGACGACGCCGTGGACGCTGCCGTCGAACTTGGCGCTGACGGTGGGCCCTGAGTTAGGCTATGTCAAGGTGCGCGATGCGAAGAAGCGCGTCTTTGTCTTAGCGGAGGCGCGGCTTAAGTTCGTGTTTAAGGAAGAGGTGGAGGTGCTGGAGCGGATGACGGGCCGGCAGCTCGAGGGGAAACGGTACAAGCCGCTCTTCCCGTTCTTTGCGGGGATAGAAGGGGCGTTTCGGGTGGTGGTGGATGAGTCGGTTTCGACGGAAGAGGGGACGGGGATCGTGCACACGGCGCCTGCCTTTGGCGAGGTGGACTTCTACATCTGCAAGCGGGAGGGAATCGATCCGGTTTGCCCGGTTGATCAGAATGGGCACTTTACGCTTGAGGTGCCCCCCTATGCGGGGATGTTGGTCAAGGATGCCGATCGGGAGATCATGCGCGACCTGAAGGTGCAGGGAGCCGTATTCCACCAGGGGACGATTCGGCACCGGTATCCGTTTTGCTGGCGCTCCGATACGCCGCTCATTTATAAGGCGGTGAGCACGTGGTTTGTCGCAGTGGAGAAGATCAAAGATCGGATTCTGGCGGCCAATGAGAAGATCCATTGGGTGCCGGGCCACATTAAGGAAGGGCGTTTTGGCAAGTGGCTCGAAAATGCCCGCGATTGGGCGATCAGCCGCAACCGCTACTGGGGGACGCCGATCCCGATGTGGCGCAGCGATGCGGGCGATTGCATAGCGGTGGGGTCGATTGCCGAGCTGGAGCAGCTGACGGGGCATCAGGTGACCGATTTGCATCGGCACCACATCGATGAGCTGGTGATCCGAAAAGGGGGCCAAGTGTATCGACGGGTGCCCGAAGTATTTGACTGCTGGTTTGAGTCGGGCTCGATGCCCTACGCACAGGGGCACTACCCGTTTGAGGGGAAAGAGGCCTTTGAGAAGAACTTCCCCGCCGACTTTATCGCCGAGGGGCTCGATCAGACCCGCGGCTGGTTTTACACGCTGACGGTGCTGGCAGCGGCTTTGTTCGACAAACCGGCGTTTCAGAATGTGATCGTCAACGGCATTATCCTTGCGGAAGACGGCAATAAGATGTCGAAGCGGCTCAAAAACTATCCCGATCCCGATGTTGTGATCCAAAAGTACGGCGCCGATGCGATCCGATTGTATATGCTGCAGAGCCCGGCTGTGTTGGCAGACGATTTGCGCTTCTCGGAGCGGGGTGTGGAGCAGGTGTTGAGGTCGACGCTGATTCCGATGTGGAATAGCTTTGTGTTTCTTTCGACTTACGCCAAGATTGAACAGTGGGAGCCGAAGTTGGGGAAGCGCGCGACTGCGCTGATCGACCGGTGGATTTTGTCCCGCGCACAAAAGTTGGTCGGCGATGTTGCGCGGGGGCTGGAGGCGTATCAGCTCGCGGATGCGGTAGAGCCGATTGTGGGCTTTGTGGATCAGCTCACTAATTGGTACATCCGGAGATCGCGCTCCCGCTTTTGGTCGGGCGATGTGGAGGCCTTTGGAACCTTGCGCGAGGTCCTTCTGACGCTTGCGAAAGTAACGGCTCCTTTTGTTCCGTACTTAAGCGATGCGATTTACCAAGAGCTCAAAACCGCCGACATGCCCGATTCGGTGCATCTGGCCCTCTATCCCGAAGTGGACACGCGCTTGCGCGATGAGGGGTTGGAAAGAGAAGTGGCCGCGGCGCAGGCAGCTGTCAGCCTGGGACATAGAGTGCGCAAAGAGGCAAAACTCAAGGTGCGGCAGCCGCTTGCCCGCGCACACGTGATCAGCGCGGACAAAGATCTGTTGCAAGCGCTGCAAGAACAGACTGCGCTGATTGCCGATGAGCTGAATGTGAAAGAGGTGGTCTTTTCCGAAGATGAGAGTGCGTTTGTCTCGCTTAAGGCGACGCCGCACTTCCCCACGCTGGGTAAAAAGATCGGCAAGTTGATGCCGCTTGCGAAAGAAGCGGTGGGCAAGCTGGAACGGGGCGCTTTGCAGAAGCTGTTGGCGGGCCATGCGGTGCCGCTGCAAGTGGGGCCTGAGACCCTTCAGCTGGAGCCCTCTGATGTGCAGATCGTGCGGGAAGTGCGCGCGGGCCTTGCGGCGGGCAATGAGGGCGCGCTCACTGTGGCGCTCGATACGGCGCTGACGGAAGAGCTGTTGCTCGAGGGGCTCGCGAGGGAACTTGTCAACCGGGTCAACACCATGCGCAAAGAGATGGGGTTTGAGGTGACTGACCGGATCCATCTGCGGATCCAGGGGACGCCGAGAGTGCAGGAGGCATACAAGCGGCACGCCGAGTACATCTCGGGCGAGGTGCTGGCGTTGGATGTGACCTTTGTGCCGTGCGAGGGGGTCCCCTGCGGCCTCAATGGGGAAGAGGTGGCAATTGCGCTGTGTAAGTAGTTGATATTAAGCGCTAAAAATTTTCTTGATGTACAATACGTACAACTGGTACAATATGGCTATTGAGGAAAACCCATTATGGCTACATCATCTTCCGACGAATTTTCGTTTTCAGACGCACGAAGTAATCTAGCAGAGATTGCGAATGAGGTTGCGTATGCAGGTAGACGAGCTGTTATTACGCGTAAAGGAAAGAAACTCGTTGCGATCGTATCAATTGAAGATCTTGAAGCATTAGAAGCAATTGAAGATCGGATCGATTTAGAAGAGGCTCGAACCGCTTTAGCCGATGTGAAGAAACATGGTTCTATTAGTTGGGAATCTCTTAAACGCAAACTGGATCTGTGATTTATAAGATAGAGTTCAGCCGTGCAGCTGCAAATGAACTACAAGAAATATCGAAAGTAGATCTCAGAAAGATTTCTAAAAAAATAGAAAAGCTCACTGAAAATCCTTTTCCTCCGGGGCATGAAAAACTGAAAGGAAAAGACGGGATCTATCGCATTCGTCAAGGGGATTATCGGATCCTCTATTCGGTCTTTGAAAAAACATGTGTTATTCTCATTGTGAAAATCGGACATCGCAGAGAGATCTACCGATAGTAGACCGCTATTAGTTGACTAATTGAAAGTGAGTGGTTTGCGCCATCTGCGGCGGTAGCGGAGAGCTTCTGCGAGGAGGATGAGGGAGAGGAGGGTCCAGAGGGTGATTTGGCCGGGAGTCCAGAAGGGGTGAGCGGGCCCTGGGAGAAACCCCCAACGGGGGCCGGGGGGCCAGAAGAGGAGAGAGGGACTGCCGCGGAGGTTGTCGTAGGGGACGGAGCCAAAGCGGCGGCTGTCGGCGCTCATGGCGTGGTTGTCGCCTAGGACAAGGGTGGCTTGAGGAGGGATGAAGAGGCCGTAGGTAGAGATGGTGGAGGCGGAAGGGGGGCCGGCATCGAGAAAGGCTGTATAGGGGGGACACAGCGCTTTTTTCTCCTCGGAGGCGATGAAGGCGCAGAGGGCGGGGTCGTCGCAGGGGAAGATGGGCGCGTTGAGGAGGTAGAGGGAGTTGTCGCGGTAGTAGGCGAAGCGGGAAGGATCGTAGCCGCCGTCCCAGTCAATCCCTTGGTTGAAGAGAAGGAGGACGGTGGCGGGGT
>CAYGOG010000113.1:0-3688 GCA_964351415.1 uncultured bacterium
TACCCATTCCGGAACGCGCAGCCAACACGGCCGCGCCAAAGCGCGCGCAAAACCCCGCGCAAACTCTATTTCTCGCATCGGATGGGGTGCCACCACATTGATCGGCCCCACCAGTTCCGGCATCTCAATTGCATAATCCACCACCCGCACCAAATCGTGCAGCGCCACCCAACTCACCCATTGCCGCCCCGATCCCACAGGTCCACCCAGTCCCCATTGAAACAGCGGCTTCAACGCAGCAAATAATCCGCCCTCGCGCCCCAGCACGAGCCCAAACCGGCCGTTCACCACCCGCATGGGAGCGCGGGCCGCCGCTTCCCAATCGCGCGCCACATGCGCCAGAAAATCGTCGCCGAGATGACTCCCCTCCGTCAATACCTCTTCGCCCCGATCGCCGTAAATGCCGACCGCCGACGCGCAAAACAGCATTTTCGGCGGATGCTTGCACTGCTCGAGGCGCTCCACCAACTGGCGCGTCCCCTGAACGCGGCTCTCGTAAATTTCCTTTTTAACCGACTCGCTCCAGCGCGTCGCAATGGGACGGCCCGCGAGATGCACGACCGCATCGAGCCCTTCAAACGAGCCCTCGAGGCTGCGCGGCACGAGAGAAACCTCGTCGCCCTGATCGCGCAAAAATGAGACAAGAGCCCTTCCGATGAAACCGGAAGAGCCCGTAATAGCAACTTTGCGCACGTTAGTGTTGTTGCTGTCCGTCACCCTTGCTGCAGCAGTTGCAACCGCAACCGCAGCCGCCGGAGCAGCACCCTTTTCCGCCGCGGAACAGGAGGCCGATGCCCCAAACTCCCGACAACCCGATCAACGAGTAAATCAACCTCGCGACCTTGCTCATCGGACCGCCAAACCAATCCGCTACGAGGTCATACTGGAAAAATCCCACTAAACCCCAATTCAATGCGCCTACTATAATGAGCAGCATCGCAACATACCGTAACAGTTTCATCTACTTGCCTCCATTTCACCTCATTATAAAATATTTTTTAACGCATGTCACCCACTAGATTGACGAAACCCCTTTGAGCTGCTATCCTCAACCACTTATGCTAGACGCGCGCGCCTTCCAAAACCTCAAGCGGCTCTGCCGGATCGAGTGCACCCCCGAAGAAGAACAAGCCTTTCACGGCTCGCTCCAGCGGGTTCTCTCCTATATCGAACAGCTCTCCGCCGTGCCAACCGAGGGAGTCCCCTCCTGCGCCTCCGTCTTGAAAGAGCTTGCCTCCAATCCCTTGCGTGAAGACACCATCGCAGAGCCCTACGCTCGCGAGCTCTTCCTCGCCAATGCCCCCGACCAAATCGGCGGCATGATCCGCGTCCCCCCCGTACTGAAATGAACGAGCTGCACACCCTCTCCGCCCTTCGACTCCGCGAAGCCTTTCTCACCGGCGAGGTCTCAGCCACCCAAATCGCCCACCACTTTCTCACGCGCGCCCAAGCGCTCAACCCCAAACTCGGCGCCTTCCTCACCATCTTAGAAGAGCGCACCCTCATGAAGGCGGAACGGCTCGACCAAAAGCGGAAACGCAATGAACCGCTCGGCAAACTCGCCGGTGTCCCCATCGCGATCAAAGACAACATGCACATCGCGGGCGAGCTCACCACCTGCGCCTCCCAAATCCTGAAAACCTACCGCGCCCCTTTTCACGCCACCGCCGTCCACGCGCTCGAGCAGGAGGATGCCCTCCTCATCGGCAAAGCCAACATGGACGAGTTTGCGATGGGCTCCTCGAATGAAAATTCCTCTTTTGGCCCCGCCTACAACCCGTGGGACCTCAAGCGGGTGCCCGGGGGCTCCTCCGGTGGATCGGCCGCCGCCGTCGCCGCGCGCCTCGCCCCCCTGGCCACCGGCAGCGACACCGGCGGCTCCATCCGGCAACCGGCCGCCTTTACGGGCATTGTAGGCTACAAACCCACCTACAGCCGCGTCTCCCGCTATGGCCTCGTCGCGTTTGGCTCCTCGCTCGACCAAATCGGCCCCCTCGCCACCTGCGTCTCCGACGCCGCCCTCGCCATGGAGGTGATGGGCCACTACGATCCGCACGACGCCACCAGCCTCAACCTCCCGGCCGAAAATTACCTCGACCACCTCTCCACAACCCTGCGCGACAAAGTGTTCGGCGTCCCCCGCCGCTTCCTCGAAGGGCTCAAACCCGAAATCCTCCACAACTTCGAAGAGAGCTTAAACGTCCTTACCTCTCTCGGCGCCAAACTCGTCGACATCAACCTCGACATCTGCAAATACTCAATCGCCGTCTACTACATCCTCGCCACCGCAGAGGCCTCCACCAACCTCGCCCGCTTCGCCGGCATCCGCTACGGCCACCGCTCTCCTCACGCCCAAACGCTCGACCAAGTCTACGATCTCTCGCGCAAAGAAGGGTTTGGCCCCGAGGTGAAAAAGCGCATCATGCTCGGCACCTACGTCCTCTCTGCCGGCTACCAAGACGCCTACTACCGCAAAGCGCAAAAAGTGCGCACCCTCATCCAGCAGGCCTTTGATACCGCATTCGACACGTGCGATGCGATTGCGCTCCCCGTCACTCCCTCGGGCGCCTTTATTCACAACTCGATCAGCGACCCCGTCGAGATGTACCTGCAGGATATCTTCACCATCCCCGCCAACCTCGCGGGCACCCCCGCCATCTCAGTCCCCTCCGGCTTCACCTCTGAGGGACTCCCCCTCGGCCTCCAAATCATCGGCCCCCAAATGCACGACGTCTCCGTCCTCTCCTACGCCCATGCCTACGAGAGAGCCACCTCCCATAACCGCATCCCCCCCGCATTCACATGAAAGATCATTGGGAACCGGTCATTGGCCTCGAGATCCACGTCCAGCTCAACACCCGCTCCAAGCTCTTTTCGCCCGCGCCCAACCACTTCGGCGACGAGCCCAACTCCAACATCTCCGTCGTCTGCACGGGACAACCGGGCGCCCTCCCCGTCCTCAACCGCGAAGCGGTCCGCAAAGCCGTCCAACTCGGCCTCGCCATCGGCGCGCAAATCAACTTCGTCAGCCGCTTCGACCGCAAATCCTACTTCTACCCCGATTCGCCGCGCAACTTCCAAATCACCCAATACGACCGCCCCATCCTCCGCGGCGGCACCCTCACCGCGGGCGACAAAACCTACGCCATCAACCGCGCGCACCTCGAAGATGACGCCGGCATGCTCAAACATTTTTCCCACTTTGCGGGCGTCGACTACAACCGCGCCGGAGCGCCCCTCATCGAGATCGTCTCCGAACCATGCCTCCACTCGGCCGCCGACGCCTCCTCCTACGCCCGCGCCATGCGCGCCCTCCTCCTCTACCTCGACGTCTCCGACTGCAATATGGATGAAGGGAGCCTCCGGATCGACGTCAACATCTCGGTGCGCCCCCGCGGCTCAACCGAACTGCGCCCCCGCGTCGAAATCAAGAACATGAACTCGTTTTCCTTCCTCGAGATGGCCGTCGAGTACGAATTCCACCGCCAAGTCCAGCTCTACCTCCAAAACCCGCACACGCCCCACCTGACCCTCATTCCGCCCGGCACCTGCCGCTGGGATCCCGACAAGCGGCAAACCATCCTCATGCGGGACAAAGAGTCAGCCGACGACTACCGCTACTTTCCCGAGCCCGACCTCCCCCCCCTCGTCCTCACCCAATCCTACATCGACTCCATCGCCGCCACCC
>CAYGOG010000114.1:0-3680 GCA_964351415.1 uncultured bacterium
GCCATGATGAACTCATGGGCGCCCGCCTTCCGAGCGGCGGCTTCGAGTTCGGCGTCGGTGGCGTCGATTTTGCCAAAGCGGATGTTGTCGGCGATAGAGGCGTTGAGCATGATGACGTCTTGGCTCACGACGCCGACGAGGCTGCGCCAGGAGGCGAGGTCGATGCTGCGGAGCGACTTGCCATCGATGAGGATGTCGCCTGAAGAGGGTTCATAGAGACGCAGGAGGAGGTCGAGGAGCGTCGATTTACCGGCGCCACTGGAGCCGACGATCCCGAGGGTATGGCCATGCGGAATGGAGATGTTTAGATTGTGGAGGGCGGGGGTCTCTTGAGAGGGATATTGGTGCGTGAGGGCCCGGATTTCGATTGCGCGATTGAAGGTGTGAACGGGGGAGCCGCCCGAAGGGATGTATTCCTTTTTATGGTCGGAGAGAATGTCGAGGATCCGCTCGAGAGAGCCGACATTGCCTGCTAGGTGGGCGATGCCAGCCATGCAGAGTTGAAGGCGCATTGCGAGCCGATACGAGACTCCGAGGAAGGTGATGAGAGTGGGGATCATGAGCTCGCGGTTGTCGTGATGTAGATAGAACCCGGCGACGAGGAGGAGGGCGACGATGGAGAACGTGAGGGTCTCGTTGAGCCACGAAAAGAGGCTGCGGAAAAGGGTCATCTGGCGGGTGGCTTTCGAAATGTCGCGCAAAATGGAGCCGACCCGTGTGAGAATGTGCCCCGAGCGGTCAAAGAGATGGATGAGCCGGATGGCTTGGCATGCTTGGACGACTTCTTTGATGAAATTGGCTTGGGAGTGGGTATAGGCGACCGATTTGGAGGCGATCCGCTTGACGAGGAACCGGTTGGCAAAGGCGGCCGCGGTGAACATCGCAAAGGCGGTACACATAAGTGGGGGCGAGAGGCGGAAGAGAATGTACACCTGCACGAGGACGACCAGAGCATTGCTGATCGCGAGGCTTAAGTGGTCGAAAAGAGCAGAGACAACGACGGTGGGACTTTTAGCGTATTCAGTGAGATCGCCCGTCTTGTATTGGAGTACGTAGGGGTACGAGAAGCGGAGAATTTGCTTGAGGACGGCGCGCTGCGTGTATTCTTGGATCCGGATGACGAGGAAGGAAGAGATATAGAGCGCAAGCGAATTGAGAAAACTTTGGAGGATTTGGAAGCCAATGGCGCAGAGGAGATAGCGCATGAACGACTGGCCGATGATGGAAACGGGGAAGATCGCGAGAAAGCCGTTGAAGGGGAGTGAGCGGGGCTCTCCGCCGATTTGGGAGATGGCGAGGAAGAGGCTCGCAAACGAGGCGCCTTCCATCAAGGCGGAGCAGAAGTTGACGGAGATCACGACGAGGAAGAGGAGGAGATTTTTAGGATCGCGCTTGATCCACAGGCGATAGAGTTCCGCGACGATCGAATGCTTCATAGGTGTGGAGTATCATAGCCGTCGAGGGGAAGTTCTGCAATCTCTTCATTGCGCGCGAGGAGTTTGATGTTGATGGATTCGGGGTGGAGATAGGCGGAGAGGACTGCGTGGAAGCGCTGGGCGTCGCAGTGGCCGCCACAGGTGAAGAGGTCGACAAAACAGGCGCGGTGTTCGGGATAGGTGTGGATGCTGGCATGACTCTCCGAAAGGAGGAATACCATGGTGAGGCCGTCGGGCTCAAAAACGAATTCGCTTTGGTTGAGCAGAGTCGCCCCCGACGTGAGGACGGCTTGCGTCATCGCCTCTTTGAGCGCAGAAATGTCGGCAATGGCCTCGGCATCGCAGTCGAGGTAGCTGGCCAAAAAATGCCGTCCGGCAAATTGGTAATCGGCATGACAGAAGAGAGGAAATGCGAAAATCAGGAACAATAGGCGCATCATGTTTTCGGGGGATCATTTTCAAAAGTTTCCCGCACGTTGTGCGGCTTTTTGCGAAGGATATAGGAGATCGAGCCACCCGCAATGATGAGGATGGCGCCGGCGAATGTATTGAGTGTCAGTGGTTTGCCAAAGAGCCAGTAGCTGCTCATCGCGTTGTAGAGGACGGTGGAATAACCAAGGGGCGAGAGGTAGGCCGCGGTGCCGTGTTTAAAGGCATAGGTGAGGAGCAGCTGGCCGATGGCGGTCGCAACGCCGATGGCGATCACGGCGAGCCATTCGGTAGGTGTCGGAGGCACCCAGTAGTATTCAGCGAGCGGGAGCGAGAGGGCGGTGCCGACGGTGAAGTAGTAAAAGAGGGTGCGGCCGAGCGGCTCTTTACGCAGGTTGAGGATGCTGAGGGCGCCGGCGGCAATGGCAGAACAGAGGGCGGCGCCGATGCCGGTGAGAATGCCGATCGAAAAAATGTCGCGCGTCGGGTTGAGGATGACGGCGACGCCGATGAAGCCGACGAGGATGGACCACCAGACGCTGAGGGTGATCTTTTGCCCCATCCACAAGAGCATCACAAAGGGAACGAAAAAGGGGGCGGTGTAGTTGAGGATGGTGGCGTTGACGAGGTCGAGCTGTCGGATTGCGAGGAAGAAGAGGAAGTAACTGCTGACGCCGAAAAGGTCCCGAATGAGGTGGACGGGGATGTTGTCGGAGCGGAGGTGCTCAAATCCGTGGCGGATTGAGTAGGGCAATGTGCAGAGGAGGCTCACGAAGTTTTGGATGAAGATAATTTGGATGGTGGGAAAGCGCCCCTGAAATGTCCAGACGAGGGAGCTGGCGGATGCGAAAAAGAGGTACGCAACCAGCGAAACGGAAATGCCTAAACCAAGGCGGTGGGGGTGGGCCTCTTGAGACATATCTGATAGTCGGATTATACCAGGGGGGGTGCAAATGTAAAGCGGCTTTACATGACGAAGATCGAGTATGAAAATCTGAAGAAATTTCCGGAGATTGAGCACGGGAGTTTCACCGCGGTTGGATTGTGGGTATTCCCGAAGCAGGTGCACGGCGATGCGATTGTGCGGATCGAGACGGGGCAAGAGCAGGTGGTCGCAGATGGGCTGTTTACGACGGTGAAGGGAATCATGTTGGGCGTGCGACATGCCGATTGCCAGGGAATGTTGTTTTACGATCCGGTTGTGCAGGTGGTGGCGGTGGCCCATGTGGGGTGGCGCGGCAATGTGGCCAATCTGCCGGGGAAGATGGTGGCGCGGCTGAAGAGCGAGTTAGGATGTAAAGCCAGCGACTTACAGGTGGCGATTTCGCCGTCTCTGGGGCCTAGGTGCGCTGAATTTGTGAACTACCGAACGGAGTGGCCGGAGCGCTTTTGGCCGTTTCAGGTGAAGCCGATGTATTTTGATTTGTGGGCGATTTCGAGGGCGCAACTGGGGGCCGAGGGGGTGTTGGCAGAGCACATTGAGTGCGCGGAGGTGTGCACGCATTGCAGTCCTGAATGGTTTTCCTATCGACGCGACAAAGCGACGGGGCGCAGCGGGAGCGCAATTGCACTTAAACCATAGAGCGGCGATGATATACCGCTCTTATGGAAGTGATCGAGCTGCGCATTCCGGGATTGAAGCTGATTCGGCCGCGCGTTTTGCGCGATGAGCGCGGATTCTTCTTTGAGGGGTATCACGAGGGGCGCTATCGGGAGGCGGGAGTAGGGGTGCGCTTTGTGCAGGACAACGTCTCGTGGTCGAAGAAGGGGATCTTGCGCGGGCTCCATTTGCAGCCAGGACAGGCGAAGTTAGTC
>CAYGOG010000115.1:0-3675 GCA_964351415.1 uncultured bacterium
CGACAAAGGCGGGAAGGGGGCCGCGGGCGACGAGGGTGTTGTCGTTGTGTTGCAGGCGCAGTTTGACGTGGTGGTCGCGGAGGGAGGCTTGGAGTTTGGCGGCGCCAAAGTCGCCGGTGGCGTCGATGCGCGCATAGGCCCGCTCAAACCGGCGGCCGAGCCGGACGGCGCCGGTGGCGTCGCCTGCAAATGAGTTGATTTGAACGCGGGTGAAGGTGAAGTCGGGGACGGAGATGGAAAAGGGAAGAGGTTCGGGGCGGCTGCCGTTGACGAGGGGGACGGTGTCGGGGCCAGAGATCCAGGTGAGGCCATCGCCGACGCAGCGGTTGAGGAAGATTTGGCGGCGGAGGAGGCGGAGGCCCGAGAGTTCCACTTCGAGGTGGTCGAAGGTGAGGGCGCCCCCGGGGACTTCGAGGCGCACGTCGTCGAGGGCGACGCCGGTGAAGAGGGAACCGCGCATGGCGCTGTAGGTGACGGGGAGTTGCGGCACGAGGGAGAGGAGGAGGCGCGTGCCGAGGTCGCTTCGGATGAAGATGCCGATGCCGGCAAAGGCTAGGAAGAGAAGGATGAAGATGCGGTGCAGTCTCAAAATGCCTGTCCTATGTTGACATAGACTGTGACGGGCGGGTCAAATGCTTTCCGCCGGTCGAGCGGAACCCCGATGTCAAGTCTCAGTGGACCAAAATATGTGTAATAGCGCAAGCCGGCGCCGACCGATTTAAACCATTTTGTCGCGATTTGCGGCACCGGATTGGTTGCGACGGTGCCGAAGTCCCCAAAGGCAACGAGGCCGAGGGTCTGCGTGAGGCGAAAGCGGAACTCCGCCGTGGTGTAGAGGGCGGATCGGCCCCCTTTGGGTTTGCCTGTGGCGTTGAGGGGGCTCACCGTTTGGTAGCGGTAGCCGCGCAGGTCATCCTCGGAGCCGCCGAAGAAGAGCTTGGGGACGGGGATATCGTCTTGCGGCGCACCTGCGACGGAGCCCGCTTGGATGCGGCACGCGAGGACGACCCACTTCGAGTAGAGGGGGCAGTAGACGTTGAGGTTGAGCCGCTGTTTGATGTAGTGGGTGTGGGCATGTTCGAGCGATTGGAACGGGATGCACGCATAGGTGACCGAAAAGCCCTGCGTCGGGTCGAGCACCGGATCGGCTGCCGCGTAGCGGATAAACACGGGGAGCTCAATCAGCCAAAACTTGCCGTTGTTGGCGCTCTCTTTGACGTCGATGTATTCCTCTTGCAATCCCACCGAAAAGAGGTTTTGCGTGCCCCATTTGCGCTCGAAGATCTGATTCAGCGTGTAGTCGATCGAGAGATAGGGGCGGATGTTGATGTAACTCACTTCGGCGGCGATTGCGAGGCTTTGGTCGAAGCGGAGGAAATCGGGTTTTTTATATGCGAGGATGCCGGAGTAGTAGGGGAGCGAGGCCCCTTCGGCGCGGAAGGAGATCAGCTCTCCCATGCCGCGGAAGTTGCGATTCGTCCAGGTGACCGAGCCGCCGACGCCGTCGACGGTTGCGTAGGACAAACCAACGGCGACCGACTTGTGTTTCGCCTCGGAGACGAGCAGTTTCATCGGCAGTTCGCCCTTTTCGTCGAGCGCGGGGGCGTGGCTGATGAGGACGGAGCCGAAGAGATCGCTCTTGAGGAGGCGGCGAGAGGTTTCTTCGATGTCGATGTCGGTGTATTGTGCCCCTTGTTTCCACGCAATCTTGTGTTCGATGAAGCGGGGACTGACATCGCGGAGTCCAAAGAGCGTCGTGGGGCCAAAGGCGGCAAGCGGCCCCACGTCGATCGCGGCGCTTGCGTCGACCTGGTGCTCCAACATGTCGACGTCGATCTTGCGCGCTTCCACGACTGCGAGCGGGTGGCCCTGGTTGGCGAGCTGTTGCAGCGCGCGCAGTTCGGCGTTGAGGATGGCGGTCGATTGGGCGGGCGTGCCGGGATCGACGCCCAGATCGGTAAACGTAAAGGGGAGCGGCGCTGTATGCGAGGTGTCGACGAGGGTATAGGAGCCGATTGTGTACTGCGGACCGGTAGAGACGATGAGGGTAACGGTGGCGTGCCCTTCGAACTCTTCAATTTGGAATGAGACTTCCCCTTCGTAAAAGCCGTAGGCGCGGAGAGTGCGGAGCAGCGCGGGGAGATCATTGGTAGCGCGGTACCGAAGCGAGTTGAGCGAGGCGGGCGGCCGCTCTTGCAGAGCGATCAGCTCGGAGCGGTTGAGCAGCGCTTGGCGCAGCTCGCGGTTGTCGACGCCGACCATCTCCACTTGGTAGTCGCAGAGCGGTGCTGCAAAGGCAGAAATAGGAAAGAGAAGCAGAGCTAACCGCCGCATCTTTCGTATACTAGTAGTTTTTGGAAGTTTTTGCTACCCTCAACGTGCAATGCGCAGCCGATCTGCTGAAATCTATGAACGCGCTTGTCGGGTGATGCCGGGCGGCGTCAACTCGCCGGTGCGCTCGTTTGGCGCGATGGGGATTGCGCCGATGATCGTCGCGTCGGGCCAAGGCGACACCCTTGTCGATGCCGATGGGAACCGCTACATCGATTACTGCGGCAGCTGGGGGGCGCTGATCCTCGGCCATGCGCATCCGGCGGTAGTGGCGGCGGCAAGCGCGCAGATGGCGCGCGGCTCCACGTTTGGCATTACGACGGAGCTCGAGGAGCAGTTGGCGCGGAAAGTGGTCGAGCTGATTCCGTCGGTGGAAAAAGTGCGCTTTGTCTCGTCGGGAACCGAGGCGACCATGACGGCGCTGCGCCTCGCGCGCGGATGGACCGGGCGCTCCAAAATTGTGAAGTTTGCCGGGCATTACCACGGCCATAGCGATTTGCTGCTGGTGCAGGCGGGATCGGGGGTCGCTTCCCTCAATCCGGTGGCGACATCGAAGGGTCTTGCGCCGGGTGCCATTGCGGACACGATCGTGTTGCCGTTCAACGACGTAGCGGCCCTCAAGGCAATTGGGTCCGACGTTGCGGCGGTGATTTTAGAGCCGGTGGCGGGCAACATGGGCGTCGTCCCGGCAGAGCGGCCGTTTATGGAGGCGTTGCGCGAGGTGACAGAGAAGAGTGGCGCGCTGCTGATTTTCGACGAGGTGATCAACGGCTTTCGGCTGGGGCTGCAGGGCGCACAGGGGCTCTATGGAGTGCGGCCCGACCTCTCCTGTTACTCGAAGATTTTAGGGGGCGGTTTTCCGATTGGGGCGGTGGGGGGCCGAAGGGAAATCTTGGATCAACTGGCGCCACTAGGACAAGTCTATCAAGCAGGCACGCTCTCGGGGAACCCGGTCGCCGCCGCCGCCGCGCTCGCAACGCTTGAGGAGCTGGTCAAGCCGGGGTTTTACGAGGGGTTGGAGGCGAAGACCCGCTTTCTGGTGGAGCCTTTGCAAAAGGCGGGGCTCTGCGTGCAGCAGGTGGGATCCATGTTTACGATTTTCTTTGGCGTGGAGCGGGTGCGGACCCGAGCTGACCTCGACAGGTTAGATAAAGAGCGGTATGCCGCGCTATTTCGGTATCTGTTTGAGCGCGGCGTTTACTTGCCACCCCATTCGAACGAAGCGGCGTTTGTCTCCTCCGCGCATACCGAAGAGCATCTCGCGCAGACGCGCGATCTGATTCTCGAATATTATACCGCTATTAGCTGAAAAGTAGCCTTTTGGGCTAGCGCGAAAACTCTCGC
>CAYGOG010000116.1:0-3597 GCA_964351415.1 uncultured bacterium
CCCTCTTCCTCCCCATTCCGCCATCCCTCCTTGAAAAAGAGCGCCAGCGCCTCGCCAAAGAGCTCCTCCGCCTCGAAAAGCTCCACGCCTCCACCACCGCGCAACTCGACAACCCCGACTTCCTCGCCCGCGCGCCAGCGCCCCTCATCGCCCAGCTGCGCACCCAACTCACCACCACCACCGCGCAACTCGCCGAAATCCGCTCCAAGCTAGACGGCCTCTAACCCTATTCAAAATTTTCCTTACACAGCTGCAGTTATCTATCGCTATTTAATTGCCAACCGGTTAAACTATTAATCTAAATATAGGGATTGTGATTGACCGCTTAGCAGCCGCGCTTAATGCATTACAACATGAGAATCTAATATGACGATTTCGCTATCAGAAGCTTTCAATAGATCGGCTCAGGAGCTCCCTGTTGCGTTGATGCGCAAGTGGGATAATCAAAACATAAACCTCTGCATCATGGGGATCCATCCTTTTTTTAATGGTTCTGATCGGCATACGACAATCGAGCGTAGGATGAGCGATCTAAATGAGGGGTGGCGGGGACAGATTGCGCAAAGCACCACTCTTGCGAACGAAGCTCTGCAACGGGCCTCAAGAGGAGAGGAGCTGTCTTCTGAAGCAAAGGAATTATATCCCCGCGTTCTGGAGTTGTTTGAACGGGGCAAGCTGATTGATCTTCCTTTCCTTGAGCGGTTGCAGGTCTATCATCAGCTTCAAGTGGACAACCTTTTTTCCTGTGGTTCTCTGGTGCCCCAGATTGACCCAGGAAATGAGCTGGGAATGCGGGCTCTTTGGAAAGCGGCTCTCACCCACCATCAAATCTCTCTTGAAGAAATTGGCGGTCAGGTGGAGCGGTTGCGCCCTGCGCCCGAACCTGTCGTCCCATCTTCAAGCTGGAAGGAGACTCTTAAGGCAGGAGCTGCCTATGTGGGGACCTTTGTAGCGGGGGCCATTGCGGGCATGGGATGTCTACATAGACGTACGCGAATCACCTGACAAATAGACGTTTGGCTCTTTCTGTAACCAGCTGTTGGTAGACCTTTTTCTTCTCTTCGGATAGAAACGAGTGTTCGATGAGCGTTTTCCATTGAGAAAGCGCCCCTTGCAGCTCGCGCAGCACCCTTTGAAGACTCTCTGCAGGAAGGCATAATTGCCGCTCGCCGTAATAATCGACAAAATCGGAACGGCGAAATTTGGAGCGTTTGCCGTTTAGAGTAAGCGCTAATTCCTCATCGGTCTTCATCACAATGGAGGAGTTCACAAGGTCGTAGGCCGGCGAAAAGCCCACCCTGCCCTCTTTCGTGAGCAAAGAGAAGTTTTTCGCATGAAGATCCTCGTTGCCCACGAGAAAACTGAAGAGAGTCAAGCGAAAAAGCTTTTCCTTTTCCAGAAGCGGAAATGAAGCATATTCATCGAGAGCTTTTCCAATCTGTTCCATACTCGTCTCGTATTTTTTGTCTGAAGTCAGTTTTAGCAGTTGGCTAAAATCTTCTAGAGGCCACCGCGTTCGCCCCGATCGATCAAAGCGCTTCACAAAATAGACAAGCGAGTGGTCCGCCGCATAGATCATGCCATGAAGGGGAACTTCTATCCCCGCAACAGATGCCAGTTTCATGGTGAGGTCTTCGTTTTGAGGGAGCTCCGGAAAGCGCCCCAGTGGTGGCTTTAAAAGATAGTCGCCCGAGCGGACAACCTCAAATCGGTGCGCCTTGACATTGAGCCTCGCGCTGAGCTTTGGCTGAACCCCTGAGAAGGAGAGTTTGTCGGCAAAATCCAATGAAAGCTCAAGCTGCCGCGATTGCGTAAAGGGCAGATCTTCCAATCTCTCCAGTTTTGGCGAGAGTCTGCGCAAGCCATCCCGAGAATAATGGCCGCAATCGGCGGGCCCATATGTGATCGGACACCGTTTCATGATTCCCGCTCCACCGTAAGATTCCCCACGAGATTACTTCCGAGGAGCACGAGCTGCTCAAACCTGTCATCTGCATCGAGCTTGGTCTTTTGTAGTAGAAATTCAAACATCATCCCTTCGGGAAGGAATCCCTCAAAGAAGGGGGGAAAGGCATCAAACGAATAGACTTGCCGAGTCGTGGGCATCGTAAGGCTGATTTGCGCCCCTCGATACCCATCCAAATATCGAAACTCATACTTCTTCCCCCGCTCGTACTCGATCAGATGCCCTGCTAAGGTACGATCGACAAAGACTTTCGCCCGCTTCATGAGAACTCCAGATCGGCAAAGGGCCCTTTCAATTGCAGCTTTAGGTTCAACACGGGCAGAACCGCCAATAAAGTCGACAGCTGAATCGTCTCTTTCCCTTTCTCGAGGTCGAAAACTGCCGTCTTCCCAATCCCCGCATACCGCGCGAGTTCCGCTTGCGTCAATTGAGCTCGCTTTCGATGGGCTCTCACATACTCGCCAACCCGAATTGCAATCGCTTTTCCCGTCATAACGGTAAAAATAGCAGGTTTTACAGTTTTTTATGCAAATTTTGCGCTATTTAGCTTAATTTTACCGCTTTAGCGGTAAAATCGAGCTGCTTTCAAACCGCCGCGTCTCGGCCACCACGACGCTCGCCAGGCCGCAGATCCCGATCAGATTGGGAAACGCCATGAGGCCGTTCATGATGTTCGCGAGGCTCCAGACCGTTTGCAGGCTAAGGGCCGCACCGGGAATAATCGCCGCAATGTACAGATAGCGGTACGGCCGAATAGCCCTCGCCCCCCAGAGATAGGCCACACACTGCTCGCCATAATAGGCCCAGCCCAAGATCGTCGAATAGGCAAAGAGGATCAGCGAAATCGAAACGATCAGGCCGCCGCCCGGCAGCGCCTGCTCAAACGCCGCGAGCGCCAGCTGCGATCCAGTGAGCTTTGTATCGAGGAGGCCGCTCACCGCTATCACCAACCCCGTAATCGAGCACACCACAATCGAGGTGAGAAATACGCTGCTCATCGAGATCAGCGCCTGGGTGCCGGGCGAGTCGGTCTTAGCCGCCGCCGCCGCAATGGGCGCTGTGCCGAGCCCCGCCTCCGACGAGAAGACGCTGCGCGACACGCCGTACTGCAGCGCGAGACCCGCCGTGCCGCCCACAAACGCCTGCGGATCCAAAGCTGCTTTCACGATCGCCATCAGCGCCCCGGGCACCGCCTCGATCCGCAGCATGAGCACAATCAAGCCGCCGCCGATGTAGAGCAGCGCCATGGTGGGCACGAGCCAACTCGAGATCTTGCCAATGGTCCGAATACCCCCCAGCAGCACGTACGCCGAGATCGCCGCCAACAACAATCCGGTCACCAGTGGGTCGATCCCCGCCGTCTGCGTGAGTGCCGCCGCAACCGAATTGGCCTGCACCATATTGCCGGTGCCAAGCGCCGCCCCCGCCCCCATCAAGGCAAAAAATAGCGCCAGTTTCTTCATCCCCAGCCCCTGCGCCAGGTAATACATGGGACCGCCCGCCATCTCCCCCTTCTCATTCACACCGCGATAGCGGACCGCCAGAATGGCCTCGGCATACTTGGTGGCCATGCCGATCAGCGACGCAACCCACATCCAAAAGAGCGCCCCCAACCCCCCCAACGTAAGCGC
>CAYGOG010000117.1:0-3582 GCA_964351415.1 uncultured bacterium
TTATATAATCGTATAATAAGGATTTAAATAAAATGACCTCTAGACCAGATTCACCCGCTTCTACGGGAAGCTCATCGAGTTTTGCTACAGCTCACGAAGACGACTGGGACACCCCTTTTGCAGCTGACGACATGGCGAGGGCCGCCATCATGAGAGGAAGCGCCTCTCCCAGGCGCTTAAGCAGCCCTGACGCAGATGAGCCAGTCCCCAGAACCTCTGCTCCCGTACCTATTGCCGCTTCCAGACCCCTAATCCCTGCTCAAAGATCAGAAGCTCGCGTTCTCGCGGAAAGCTCGCGCCTAGAAGCACGCTTTATCCCCTCTTCGCAAAACATCCTTAAGACAGAACATTATGTGAAAGTGGAAAGCAGAACCTTCCGCATTACCGTCACTCTCCCCGAATCCCCCAGCATTCCCGTTGCGCTGTACGGACACCAATGGGACGGCCTCAACGGTTCGTTTACCCAATTGATGAACACTGCGGGCACAACCCTTCCCAGTAAAGCGCAATTTGACCTGTACGGTGACCACATTGACATTCAAGTCGGCACAAGAAAGACAACTCAGCCCTGTGACGAGGGTTCCGCTCTTGCGCACTTATCCGATACTATCTGTGGCGCCTTTAAAGATGCGAAACCTCTTCCCGCTACCGGAACGACACCCGGCGCAGCAGGTGCACCAGCGACCAAGGCGTCCGCCAAGACAGGGGAAGCCGCTTCCGAAGCTCCTCTCCAAGAGCTTCTCGGCACTCCTATCCGTTCAGCCATCGACCAGCTCAAGTCTCCAACCGGCGAGCTCGGCGGCGAAGAGTTACTCACTGCATTGCGAACACTTGGCGTCCAAGGGAATTTCCGCGTCCTCACGAATGGTCACACCCTCTACACAGATACCACACTCGGTTTGCTCGCCACCACAACAGCTATCCAAGATGCGCTGAAAACACACGACCGCATCGTCATCCCCATCCACCTGAGACGCCAACACTTTGGCGCGATCTTCGTCGAAAAACAAGCGGGTTTCTGGAACACAATTCGGGGCGCTAAACCGCTTGTGCGCTTCTATGACCCTTATGGAGAAGGCTCTATCCCCGAAGATCAAAGTAGGCTCTTAAACAATGTCTCAACAAGAGTAAGCGGTTCATCTATTCTCTCGATGCCTCCCCAGGCACTACGTCAAAGAAGGGGCGATGATACCCGCTGTGGATCCTTCGTCGTGGCCCAAACCGCACGCCAATTTGGCATGACTTTCTTGCCGCCGGACATTGAGCCGTTGACAAATCTGAGCCGAGTCAAAGAAACGCACTATACGCAATACGCGCATGTAATGGGCCAGGCAATAGCAACACACTTGACAGATCACCCTGTTTGGGTCCAACGACGGGTTCAAGCTCAGAAGGGAACTTCCCCTGCTGCTGAGGCCCTTGATACTCAGACAAACCACTTCCGCGCTCCCGCAACAACGGCTCAAGGGATCCGGATCGAAGAGGGTCTATCGCCCATTGAAGCTATCCGCAATTTAGGTGCTGCGGCAGCCATTAATAGGGACCCAGTCGTCCGGGCAGGGGCCGGCAATCCGCTCGTCTTTTTCCCCCATGCAGGAAGCGAGTCGGCAAACGAAGCCATCTTAAGTTCTGCTCTGGTCCTCACCAACCTATCCGATCGAGAAGAGAAATTCTTCCCGAAAGTACCACTCACGCGAACCAATGAGGCTCTTGGGTACGCGGAACTCGAACAACCCGCCGCTCTCTTCAGCCCCTTCTTCTACAGGGGGATTGACGATGACTCAGCCGCGAAATGGCTCGAACTGGGCCTTGCCAAAGGTGCGGGTGAACTCTTCATCGAAGTTCAAACAGCCGATCAGGCGCGTGATCTCCAGGATCGCTTAGAAGAGGTTCTCGCAACAAGCGACTTTAGAGACTACCACCCCAAGATCACTCTGTTCCCGCCCCATACCGCGCCTACCGACGTGCCTGAACTTCGAGAGGCCGCCTCTCCCTCCCCCGAGACTACTGGCGGCGCGGCTGCTGCCGGGCTCTCCCGCCGACCATCAGAGGCATGGTCAGAAGGCGGCAATGCAGCAGCCGACGAGGCTTGACGCGAAGGGTCTCCCCAGGCGATCATAGATCCTATTCTACGGTGGCATAGCCAAGTGGTAAGGCAGGAGCCTGCAAAGCTCCCACTCCCCAGTTCAAATCTGGGTGCCACCTATACCTCTATTGATTGAAAAGTAGCCTTTTGGGCTACTTTTCAATCAATAGAGGTATATTCATGTTATATTTGATTGCGACCCCTATCGGCAACCTCGGCGACTTGACCGAGCGGGCCCGCAAAGCCCTCTCCGACGCCAACGAAATCCTCTGCGAGGATACCCGCCGTACCGGCATTCTCCTGCAACACCTGGGCCTTTCCCGCTCGCTAACCCCCTTCCACAAATTCACCGAAAAACGGCTTGAAGAGACCGTTTTAGGCTGGCTCATCGAGGGCAAGGCGGTCGCCCTGGTGACCGATGCGGGAACCCCCCTGGTCTCCGATCCGGGTCATGCCCTGGTCCAGGCCTGTATCGCCCAAAACATCCCGTTTACAGCCCTCCCGGGGGCCTCCAGCCCCATCTTAGCCCTCCTTCTGTCGGGCTTCCCGCCCCATCCCTTCCAGTTCACCGGCTTCCTCTCCAAGGGGCGCCAGGAGCTGCGCCGCCTCCTCGCCTATCCGGGGACTTCCCTGTTTTTCGATAGCCCGGAGCGTCTCGTGGATACACTCGAGGCCTTGGAAGGGCTGGATCCGGACCGGCAGACCGCCGTTTGTCGCGAGATGACCAAGGTGCATGAGGAGTGTCGGCGGGGCACTCCCGGAGCGCTTCTGGCGCACTATCGCGCGCATCCTCCCCGGGGGGAGATTACGGTCGCTTTGGCACCCGGGTCGCTGCCCGACAGCACGCCGCCGGAGGAGCTGGTGAACTTGCTGATTGAGTACCTAGGGCTCAGCAAAAAAGAGGCGATCCGCAAGGCCGCCGAACTGTCCGGCTTATCGAAGCGCGATTTGTATCAGCAGTTGTTGCGGCTAAAGTCGTGACCCTCTGTCGACAGGGGAAGTCGGCCTTAGACTTTCTTGCTGAGGTCATCCAACTCGGACCTTAAGACCCGAGTTTATTTCGATTTTACGACGTATTTTTAAGGAATTTGTCATAAAAAATGACGTAAAATGTCGTAAAAAATTGCCGATATAGGCATATTATGACATAATAAGGGGAAAAGCGTCGTAAAACTATGCCATTTGAACCTAAATTCACGATTTCCATTCCCCTCGCATCAGCGCTTACAGCTATTGAGCGCACACGCGGCTTCTTGGAAGCAGCCACCCTTTCAAAAGACTGGATAGCTAAAATGCAAGCCCGTGCATTAATTTTGGAAGCCCATCATACGACGCACATAGAAGGAACGCATTTAAGCTTGGATCAATCTGAAAGGCTTATTTCCGGCGAAAAAATGCAAGGCGTCGATTCTGAAGATGTAAAAGAACTGCTGAACTATAAAAAAGCTTTTGATTTTGTTGCCGACTATGTCTTTTCCCAGGGAACGATCACTGAA
>CAYGOG010000118.1:0-3547 GCA_964351415.1 uncultured bacterium
CTGCCAAAAGGATCCGAGCTGATCGGCTTTGCGGGCGGACCGCAAGGGCTGATCGACGGCGTCTCCGTGCCGCTCTCGCAGGCGATGCTCGAGACCGTCCGCAATCAGGGGGGCTTCGATTTATTGGGGACCGGGCGCACCAAGATTGAGACAGAGGCGCAGTTTGAAGCGGCCGCCCGAACGGCCAAAGCGCTCAAACTCGACGCACTGGTGGTGATCGGCGGCGACGACTCCAACACCAATGCGGCGTTTTTAGCGGAGCGGCTGCCCCTTGCCGTGCTCGGCGTGCCGAAGACGATCGACGGCGACTTGCGCAGCGCTGACATTGAGATGACCTTTGGCTTCGATACGGCCACGCGCACGTATGCCGAGACGATTGGCAATATTTGCCGCGATGCGCGCTCGGCGGGCAAGTACTTCCATTTCATCAAGTTGATGGGGCGCTCCGCCTCGCACATTGCGCTCGAATGCGCGCTGCGGACGCGGCCCAACCTTACGCTGATCGGCGAAGAGCGGCTGTCGCTTGCGCAAATCGTCGATCAAATTGCGCTGTGGGTTGCCAAGCGCAAGTATGGCGTTGTCTTATTGCCGGAAGGGTTGCCCGAGTTTATTCCGGGCTTAATCGACGCGCTGCAGCTGGAGACCGATCCGCACGGCAATGTGCCGGTCTCGCAGATTGCGACCGAGGAGCTGCTGATTTCCCACGTGAAGCAAAAAGTGGCCCTCAATGCGGTCCCCCACTTTCTCGGGTACGAGGGGCGCTGCGCCTTTCCCACCAATTTTGACGCGACCTATGCCTATGCACTGGGGCAAATCGTTGGCTTGGCAGCGCGCGATCGGCTTACGGGGTGCATCGCGGCGATTCGGCATCTCGCGCAGTCCCCTGCTCTCTGGGAGGCGCGGATGGTGCCGATTGTTTCGCTCATGGCTCCCGAAGAGCGCAAGGGGAAAAAACAGCTTGTGATACAAAAAACTTTAGTCGACTTAAAAGGGCGTCCTTATTTATACTTTGTAGGCAAACGGGCGCAGTGGGCTTCGCAAGACGCCTACCAATACCCTGGGCCGATCCAGTATGCTGGACCTTCTGAGGTAACTGAAGGGCGTCCGCTGACACTTTATGAAAATTAATCCCGCCATTTCGAGATTTGTTGCCTTTGTAGCGCAAGATTTTGTCGAAACGTTGGTGGATACATTTAATTTCGCTCTCATTCCCTTTCGCGCTTTACTCGAGGCTTTTCCCTTGCCCGAGCCGCTCCCTGAGGGCGCTCCGATTGGATTTCGCAACAGCTCTGGGACGCAGTGTTGGTTCAATGCCTTTCTCCACCTTTTGATGAGCGATCTGCGGGTCGTGGCCCGCGCCAAATGCCGAGATGGAGACTGGGAGGCAGTGGATGCATTTTTCCAACACCCGACTGCGCGCGTCGACTCTCTCATAGCGCCGCTGGCGCGCATTGCCCGCGCCCCCGCCCCGCCCCAGGTGGCCGACGTGGGCGATTTTCTCAACCTGGCCCGCGATTTAGATAGGACTCAGGTGCGCGACATGGCAGATCTCCTCGCGATGGGGAACCCAAACGCCGATTGCTTAAGCGAATGGATCTACATCGACCGGGTTCGAGAGGGAAATCACATTGAGCGGATGCATTGGGATGTGCCCCCGGTGTGGAACGGAACGCACCACTTGGATGGCTTTGCCATTCACAAAGGCTTGACCGCCCTAGATGGCCATTGGATTGCATGTGTAAAGCGAGAAGGGCGTTGGTATCAATGCGACGATGCCTACGTGCGGCTCATCACCGCAGAACAGGCGCGCGAGTGGGCGGGAAACGCCTCACTCCTCCACTTCAGTCGGCGTCCGCTCGATCAAGTCGATCTGGCGCCAGCTGCCGCGGTGGTAGCGCACCCAGTATCCCACGAACGCGAGCCCGCTGGCTAAAGCCGCGAGCATCCAGGCCACTTCGACAGAAAGGCTATGCCGCACGACGATGAAGTAGCTCGGCACGATGAGAAACGCCCAAATGGAGAACGTCCCCGCGATGAGCAAGAACATCGTATCGCCCGCAGCGGCCAAGACGCCGCCGTAAATCCAGCGGAGCCCCTCGAAGAACAAGAAAGCCATCAGATACATGAGGCATGCCTGCAGGACAGGGAGCAGCGCCGTGTTGGTCGCGCCGTCGAGGAACAGGATATTGAGCGTCGCCTCGAGCTCGGTAAACAGCAAAGCGGCCGTTCCCAGCGTAAAGAGCCCCTGAATCAAGAGCGCCGACCGGATCGCCTTGTTGACCAAGTCGAACTTTTTCGCGCCGATCATATTGCCCGCCACAGCGGCCAGCCCGCGGCTCAAGCCATCGGGGAAGAAATAGAGCAACAACAGCAAACTTTGGCAGATGCTCGATACGGTGATGTGCTGCTCGCTGATCGAGCTCATCATCCAGTAAAACACGCTCATGCCGAGCAGTTCGAGGCCATAAAAAACCCCCTGCGGCGCGCCCACCTGAATGCAGGGGCGCATCTGCTCCCAATCGAGTTTCCAACGGCCGGTTCCAAAGCGGATCCGGTTTTCTTCCCGCAGGAAGAGAACAAAGAGAATGACCACCTGAAAACACGAACCGACGCAGGTGCCGATCGCGGCCCCCTCGACTCCCATCTCCGGAATCAGCCCCGGCACGCCGAAGATCAGCAGCCAGTCGAGGGCGATGTTGATCCCGTTCATCGCAATGGCCAGCCATAAGAGAAGCTTCGTCTTGCCCCGCCCGATAAAGAATGACGAAAGGGACGTCAGGAGCGCGTAACTCGGTCCAAACGCCATCATCCACTTAAAGTAGTCCTGCTCCATGATCCCATTGGCATCAGAGCCAAAAATCAGAGGGCCAGCCCATAATGCCAGCGGCACAAAGAGTACCACCGAGGCGAGCGACACCCAGATCATCTGCCATACTGGCGCGCCGATCTCAAAATACCGCTTGGCGCCGTTGTACTGGGCCACAAACACCTCGGCCATGCCGGTCGCCATCCCTAAGCCCCCCGAGATCGCCCATGCAAGGGTGCCCGCATTCACCGACGCGTTCAACGCGCCGATAGAGTAGTGCGCCAAAAAGATCCGATCGGTGAAGATCATCGCCATCGTCGCGAGGGCGGAGATCATGAGCGGGAAGGAAAGCGCAAGGAGCTCTTGTATACTCCCTTGGGGGTGTCGGGTGAGTTGTGCCATGGACGTAAAGTCCACTATACCACAAACTTTCGAACGGGGGAAGGGCCCCCTATGGCAATAAACCGAAAATCTTTATACTTCAAGGTATACAGCGGCATGAAGTTTATTAACCCCCACCTGGTGCGCGAAAAGCGGACCCTTTTTGATGCGGTCCTCTGGAAATTAGGCTTTTACGCCGACCCGATCCGCCTCTCCCCCCCTCCCGAGGAGTTTGCCTTCCCCGTGTCGCCTGGCCCGTTCAACCCTGAGGCCCCTTCGGCCGTTTGGATCGGCCACTCCACCTACCTGATTCAAGAAAATAGTTGCGCATTCCTCACCGACCCCGTCTGGTCGAACCAC
>CAYGOG010000119.1:0-3232 GCA_964351415.1 uncultured bacterium
AATAATAACTTAACACGGAAGGAATGATGGCAGCCGCATCCTCAGGACCCACCCCTCTACCAGCAGAACCCAATCCCCCGGCCCGCTCCCTTTGGCAGTACCCCCCAGAATTCCTTGCTCTGTTTCCCGGCGTTTCCAAAGACACCATAGGCAAGATCCCGCGATGGCTTATGGAAGGAGCGGCCTATTTCACCCCTCAAGCCACAACAGCTGCTGGTGGTCTGGTAGCCCCTCGCCATCCTACGGCGGTCCCCCTTCGATTAACTCCACTCACAGAACGCCTTCGCTGGTTGGCAGAACTTCCCCCAGTAATGAATATAGGTTTCCAAACAGGACATTATGACGCATTTTGCCTCGCTTTAAAGGCGACTTACGAGCCTGGAGCTCTTAGCAATGAGGATCGCATCCGTTCTGCAACGATATCATTCCAAATAGCCGGTGAGAACAACCATCCCATTTATCTCCACCTCCTACTAGCCAAAGGAGAGATTGACCCTGTCACCATCAGAAATACTTTTATCTCGGCTGCCGAGAACGGTTGTCTAGACGTAGTCCACACCTTGCTAGCCAGGGAGGAGATTACCCTCGCTTCCATCGGAAGCGCTTTAAACGCGGCTGCCCAGAACGGCCATCTAGACATTGTTAACGCCTTGCTAGCCAAGGAGGGGATTCCCCCCCATATCATCGGAGTCGCTTTGTGGTCGGCTGCCATATTCGGTCATTTAGACGTTGTTAACGCCTTGCTAGCCAAGGAGGGGATTCCCCCCCACATCGGAGTCGCTTTGTACTCGGCTGCCAAGAACGGCCATCTAGATGTTGTCACCGCCTTGCTAGCCAGGGAGGGGGTTACCCCCGCTGACATCGCACGCGCTTTGAGCGCGGCTGCCGAGAACGGTCATTTCGACGTTGTCACCGCCCTGTCAGCCATGGGGGAATGACCCTGGTAGACTCGAAGAAACTTTGCGTCTTTCCTCCAAGCAGCCCCCCTGGGTTAGTCCCCAGGGTGACATTTCAACTAATAGCGATATAACGCTTACACGTCAAAACATTTTCTTTATAAAAAACAAGCCATTTTGCTATACTTTCTTGGAAAGGGAGCCTTCTTTATGTCAAGATTGATAACGGGTTTGTGCGCTATGTCCTCTCTGGGACTCACCGTTCTCGTTGGCGCCGCTCTGCATCCTAACGGCCATTACTACATGATAGGCGGAGGCATAACCGCTGCTCTATCGGCAATAAGCGCTCTAGGCGTTGCCTGTTACCGATCCCGGAGACAAGTCCACTGGGCCGAGCCAGAGGTCTCAGCTCAGGCTGCAGCAGCCCCGCTCCCCGAGCCTGCCGTCGAACCCCCGACAGCTTAATACCGCTAGAGCCAGCGGTTTTGCTGGATGTCTGAGTTTTGCAACTAGCTCGCTATACTAAAAAATTCTTGAAGCGCGCATAGTCATTCCCGCATGCGCGCCGCATTTACTGAACTGAAAGAAGAATACGAGCAGATCCGGTGGGGCCAAACCGCCTTGATCTGCTGTGCAGGCTCTGCACTCCTTTACGTCACACTGCGCATCTGGAACTATACGCGCCCCCTCTTAGCCCTGGCAGCCCCCGCCTCGTGGTGCTGGTCTACCGGCATCGGCATCTTCACCCTCTTTGCCCTACGCCCCCTAACCCATTGGTGTTTCTTCCAAAGAACCTCCGAACACCATCTCCCCTCCGAAGTCCTGGCCATCGGCCTTGCCACAGCCATCGCATTGCCCCTCGCGCTTACCTCGCTGATCGTCCTGATCGCACGGCGGCTGCTTTCCCCCAGAAGCGAAGGCAATGCGATCCACCTCAATCGCTCCAGTCAGGCTGCCGCCATCCTCACCGCATTCATGAACCGCCCCACCCACCGCGAATACTCTCTGGAATGGGAGGGGATCAACCGACGCCTCGTCGTCGGACACGATCCACAACACCCCATCCCCCACAACGTTCACTTCCTTGGAGTCGACCACCCTCCCGCCTGGAGCTTTGTCGACGCTATTCGGAACGAGCTGGGGGGAAGACTTATGCGCGTGAATGACGCTGTACGGTTGCAGGTCGGAGAGTTTCACCCCTCGCTATTTCCCTATTGCCAGAGAGTCGAAGTGCGCTTCCGCGGCATTGGCGCCATCCACTGTACAAGCGTAGAACGGAGGATCGACGGATCGGTGCGCATCGATCCCCTGTATGGGGATGTGTTGCCTGAGGCATTCATCCGCGCCCTGCGCTCGCGTGCGCCCGATCAGCCATTTGCGATCGCGGGGCAGGCATACCCCCCCTTAAACGAGGGAGAAGTGGCCGTCCCAGCCGCGGAGGTTATCGCTGGGCCCCAGCTCCGGAGGAGAGCCGGGTCTTTGCCCGACCAACAGATGCGCTCTCTACTCAACTCATAGGAATACGCCATGTCAGCAGCAGCCCCAATCGATCTCGTTCCTCCAGCCCCGATCCCCCTTCCCGATTCGGCTGAGATTGCCGCGGTCAGAGCTCTCGCGCTCAAAACATTGGGGATCCAAGAGGAAAGCCCCGTACGTCCCCTGATTGAACTGGTGCAAAGGCTTTGCACCGTCAATCAGGAGCTACGGGAACGGATTCGCCGCTTAGGGGTGGCTTTTAGAGACCCTCTACATGCCGATGGCGATGATGGGGCGCCTCTAGATGAGGGGAGGTCTCCGTCTGTGCGGGATCCGGGGCATTGAGCGCGGTGTAGAACTCCTGCTCAAACGGCGTCACGTATTGCGAAGTATAGGTCGGCCCCGCTCCCACTCCATATGGATCGGGCGTATTGCTCTGATCCACCCAAAAAAATGGCTCGCCCAACTGCGTGCCTGCAGGCAATGCCTTGAGCAGCGCCTGGTAGATCTCTGCCGCTGCCGCTCCGGGCGAGAGCCCCGCCGGTGGGGAGAAGAATGGCGGCTGATTCGCCGACGTGTTGGGGTCGTTGTAGTCGATCGCCGTGTCAAAGCCAATGTGGATCAGATCGCCATTGCCCACGATTTGGATCCACTGGTCAATGCCCCAGGTAGGGTCGTTCGGATCGAGGTAGTACACCGTTTGGCCTTGACTATTCGTGCCCCCGTAGGTCATCAAGTTGATCCCGTCAAACATCGAACTGAAGTCGGAGGTAGGCTGCCCTGTTGCAGGCATATTGGAGAAAAAGAGCGGCGCCAAATACCCGTAGCTGTTGGGATTGCCCGGAGTGAATACGTTGGGC
>CAYGOG010000119.1:3242-3546 GCA_964351415.1 uncultured bacterium
TGAATCCCATGTTCTTTAAAAATTGCGCCAGGTTCGCAGCTGCCTGCTGAGGCGTCTGTCCATTTGTGACGTTAAAGTCGCCAATCGATGCATCGGCCCCGCCAAACGAGAGCGAAACCTGAATTCCGTTTGCATGCGCAGTCGAAATGATTTGCTGAATTACCTGCTGCCCCGTGACCCCAAGGTTATTGCTATTCATCCAGTTGATAAAACCGGCAAACGCATCGGTCGAAGAGGCCCCAGCTGTATTGCCACTCAAAAGGTCAGAGATGTCGCTCAATTGCGAAAACGCAAACTCGAGATT
>CAYGOG010000120.1:0-3543 GCA_964351415.1 uncultured bacterium
CTACAACTGGAAAGAGGAGCTGCATAAATTCAACGACAAGATTCGGACCGTTGTGGTCGATGGCGTGCCGCACGTGCGGAAGAAGTTGCTTGCGAAACTTTCCGAGTACGATGTGATCATCACTTCCTACACCTTATTGCAGAAGGATGTGGACGCGTATGCGAAGGAGCCGTTCGGCTATGCGATTTTGGACGAAGCGCAGCACATCAAGAACCGCGGCACGCGCAATGCGAAGTCGGTGAAGATGATTCAGGCGGCGCACCGCCTGATCCTGACTGGCACGCCGATCGAGAATTCGCTCGAGGAGCTGTGGAGTTTGATGGATTACTTGATGCCCGGTTTCTTGAGCACATTCGAGCGATTTGCGGAGAAATATGTGCGGAGCACCGGCACGGCGCACCAGGAAAACATCGAGTATCTCAAGAAGAAGGTGTCGCCCTTTATCTTGCGCCGCATGAAGAGCGATGTGTTGCAGGATCTGCCGCCCGTCTCCGAGATTGTGTACCATACGCAGCTCAACGATCGGCAAATGGAGCTCTACCGTTCCTATGCCGAATCGGCGCGCGACGAGCTTACCAAGCTTGTGGCTCGCGAAGGGTTCGACAAGGTGCAGATCCACGTGCTGGCAACTCTGACACGCCTCAAGCAAATCTGCTGCCATCCGGCGATCTTTGCGAAAGAGAGCGCAGAGCCGGGCGACTCGGCGAAGTACGAGATGCTGCTTGAATTGATGCAGAGCTTGATGGAAGGGGGGCACAAAACGGTCCTCTTCAGCCAATACACCAAGATGCTCGCCATCATGCGCGAGGATTTCGAAGCGCGCGGGATCCGGTTCTCCTACTTGGATGGCAGCTCGAAAAACAGACTCGAGATTGTCAACGAGTTCAACAGCGATCCAAATATTCCGGTCTTCCTCGTCTCGCTCAAAGCGGGCGGCACGGGGCTTAACCTCACTGGCGCTGACACGGTGATCCACTACGACATGTGGTGGAACCCCGCAGTGGAAAATCAGGCGACCGACCGGGTGCACCGCATGGGGCAGAAGAACTCGGTTTCTTCCTATAAATTAATCACCCTCGGGACAATTGAAGAGAAAATCGTCGAGATGCAGCGGCGGAAAAAAGGCCTCGTCAAGAAAGTAGTGAGTTGCGATGATGAGGCAATCTCGAAGTTGACCTGGGAAGACGTACTCGAGTTGCTACAGACATGAACTTACAAGAACTCCTCCACCACCTTCAGTCGCTCGCAGAGAAGAAAATCTCCCGCATCCAGGGGGTCTTCTCGAGCGATATCGGGATCGACTTAGGGACGGCCAACACGCTCGTCTATGTGCGGGGCAAGGGGATTGTCCTGGCCGAGCCCTCGGTGGTGGCGGTCGACTCGCTCACGGGCGAGGTGCTCGCCGTCGGGACGAAGGCGAAGGCGATGTTGGGCAAGACGCCGCGGAAGATTCACGCGGTGCGCCCCATGAAAGACGGCGTGATCGCCGACTTTGAGATCGCAGAAGGGATGTTGAAGGCGCTCATCAAGCGGGTGACGCCGACGAGAAGCCTCTTCCGGCCGCGGATCCTCATTGCGGTTCCGTCGGGGATCACCGGCGTCGAAAAGCGGGCGGTTGAAGACTCTGCGCTGCATGCAGGCGCGCAAGAGGTGGTGCTGATCGAAGAGCCCATGGCGGCGGCGATCGGCGTCGATCTGCCGGTTCACGAGCCGTCGGGGAACATGATCATCGACATCGGCGGCGGTACGACCGAGATCGCCATCATCTCGCTTGGCGGGATTGTGGAGTCCCGCTCGCTCCGGATTGCGGGGGATGAGTTTGACGATTGCATCATGAACTACATGCGGCGCACCTATAACCTGATGATCGGACCGCGGACGGCGGAGGAGATTAAGATCACGATTGGTTCGGCGTATCCACTTGGCAATCATGAGCTTGAGATGGAAGTGCGGGGCCGCGATCAGGTGGCGGGCCTTCCGATCACCAAGCGGATTAACTCAGTCGAGATCCGCGAGTGTCTGGCGGAGCCGATCCAGCAGATCATCGAAGCGGTGAAGCTGACTCTCGAGAAGTGCCCTCCCGAATTGGCGGCCGATTTGGTCGAGCGGGGGATGGTGCTGGCGGGCGGCGGCGCGCTGATGAAGGGGCTCGATAAAGCGCTGATCAAAGAGACGGGGTTGCCTGTGACGGTGGCGCCGAATCCGCTGCTCGCGGTGTGTTTGGGCACCGGCAAGGCGCTCGAATATCTGGATAAGTTCAAGAAAAAGAAAATAGGATAGAAACACAGGATAGGCAGGATACGCCTCCCTAACGGGAGGCGGCAGGATAGGCAGGATAAGAATATCTTGCCTATCCTGCCCACGAGCGTTAGCGAGTGGTATCCTGCCTATCCTGTGTTCTCTCATATGAGAAGCAATCTACTGAATCAGTGGATCGAGTTGTGCAAGCCCGATCGGGTGCACATCTGCGATGGTTCCAAGGGGGAGTTCGATCGGCTGGCGGCTGAGCTCGTCGCTGCGGGCACGTTGATTCCACTGAAGAAGAGACCCGGTTCGTTTTTGGCGCGCACGCATCCCGATGATGTGGCGCGCGTAGAAGAAAATACGTTTGTGTGTGCCCCGACGCGGGAGGAGGCGGGCCCAAATAACAATTGGGAAGAGCCGGCGGCGATGCGGAAGCGGTTGGAGGGGCTGTTTCGGGGCTGCATGCGGGGCCGCACGATGTATGTGATCCCCTATTGCATGGGGCCAATTGGATCGAAGTACGCGCGGTGGGGCGTGGAGGTGACCGATTCGGCCTATGTGGTGCTCAATATGCACTTGATGGTGCGGATTGCAGAGGTGCCGGAGGGGGTCGCGGTGGTTCCGGGCTTGCATTCGGTGGGGGCGCCCGGAATGAAGGGTCCGTGGGTGTGCGATCCGGGGAATCGGTGGATTGTCCACTTTCCAAAAGAGCGGGAGATTTACTCGTATGGGAGCGGCTACGGGGGCAATTCGCTACTGGGGAAGAAGTGTTTTGCGCTGCGGATTGCGTCGGTACTGGGGCGCGATGAGGGGTGGTTGGCGGAACACATGCTGGTGCTGGGGATTACGAATCCGGCGGGGGAGAAGCGGTATGTGGCGGGGGCGTTTCCGAGCGCGTGTGGCAAGACGAATCTGGCGATGCTGAAGATGCCGATTGAGGGTTGGAAGGTGACGTGCGTCGGCGACGACATTGCGTGGCTGCATCGGGGAGAGGAGGGGCGGTTGTGGGCGATCAACCCGGAGAATGGCTATTTCGGGGTAGCGCCGGGGACATCCAAGGCGAGCAATGAGATGGCGATGCGCACAATTGAGCGGGATACGCTCTTTACGAATGTGGGGCTGACGCCGGACGGCGATGTGTGGTGGGAGGGGATTGGCTATGAGGCGCCGGCAGGGACGGTGTCGTGGCGGGGCGATGGGGTGGCGCCGTTTGCGCAGCCCAATGCGCGGTTTACGGTGCGCCAGAGGCAAAATCCGATCTGGGATCCGGCGGCAGATGGGGTAGAGGGGGTGCCGCTG